>JBGCFT010000023.1:0-7048 GCA_045107085.1 Marinicellaceae bacterium
TTGCTGGCTTTGGTTTCTCTAAGATTTTAATATACAGGCCAGTAGCTCCAACTGGTAGAGCGGCGGTCTCCAAAACCGCATGTTGTGGGTTCGAATCCCTCCTGGCCTGCCATTAAAATCAAGTTTTATAAATAGTAATAAAGGTAAACAAAATGAGTCAATCAGAAGTATCACAATCATTCGGCGAAAAAATACGTTGGTGGCTAGCAATAGCAGCCGTAATCGCAGGTGTTGCTGGTAATTTGTATTTTGAAGATGAGTTGGCACAGATAATAAGAGTGTTGATTACCATTGGTGGTATCGTTTTGGGTGCACTTATTGCTTCAACTACCGTTAAAGGTAGAAACTTTTTTTCATTTATCAAAAGTTCAAACATAGAAAGACAAAAGATAGTTTGGCCAACCAGGAATGAAACACTTCAAACGACTCTTGTAGTTATAGTTGTTGTTATAGTAATTGGTATATTTTTGTCAATAGTTGATTTCTTTTTTAGCTGGTTAGTCGGCTATTTCTTTGGATAATGGAGTAGTATATGTCTAAACAATGGTTTGTGGTTCATGCTTATTCAAATTTTGAACATAAAGTTTGCAAAGCTTTGCAAGAAAGAATTGAAAGATTAGGCATGCAAGAATATTTTGGAGAACTTCTGGTTCCGACAGAAACTGTTGTTGAAATGAGAAAAGGTCAAAAGCGCCAAAGTGAAAGAAAATTCTTTCCTGGGTATATATTGGTTGAAATGGAAATGAATGATGCTTCTTGGCACTTGGTTAAGGAGACGCCAAAAGTACTTGGTTTCATAGGTGGGACTAAGGAAAAACCAGCAGCTATTACTAAGCGAGAAGCTGATATTATATTGCAAAGAGTGCAAGATGGTGAAAATGCACCAAAACCAAAAATCTTATTCGATATTGGTGAGTTGGTCAGAGTTGTTGATGGGCCATTCGCAGATTTCAATGGTGAAGTTGAAGAAATTAATTACGAAAAAAGTAAAATTAGAGTTGCAGTCTCTATTTTTGGTAGATCAACCCCAGTTGAATTAGGGTTTGGTCAAGTTGAAAAACTGTAAAGATATAAATAAATATTAAACTTACGATGGGGAGCTTAAGAAGCTTAAGCGTTTGAACCCGGAGAATTCAAAATGGCAAAAAAAGTCGAAGCTTACATAAAGCTACAAGTTCCTGCTGGTCAGGCAAACCCTAGTCCTCCAGTTGGTCCAGCATTGGGTCAGCATGGTGTGAATATTATGGAGTTTTGTAAAGCATTCAATGCAAAAACTCAAAGCACTGAGCAAGGTCTTCCAACTCCAGTTGTAATCACTGTATACAATGACAGAAGTTTTTCTTTTATTATTAAGACGCCACCAGCTGCAGTTCTTATCAAAAAGGCATTGGGTTTAAAAAGTGGTAGTGGACGTCCAAATACAGAAAAAGTAGGAACCATTACAAGGGCGCAAATGGAAGAAATTGCTAAAACTAAAGAAACTGATTTAACTGCAGGAGATTTAGATGCTGCAGTAAGAACAATTGCTGGTACTGCAAGAAGTATGGGTATCAACTCTGAAGGTGTGAAATAACATGGCTAAAATTGGAAAAAGATTAAAGAAAGTCCACGAAAAATTAGAAGAAGGACAGTTGTTTTTATTGGAAGATGCTTTTAAGTTTTTAAGCGATAATTCTAAAGTGAAATTTGATGAGTCAGTTGATGTCTCAATCAAACTTGGTGTTGATGCAACTAAATCCGATCAAGTTGTTCGTGGTGCTACTATTTTGCCTGCTGGTACTGGTAAAACTATTAGAGTTGCTGTGTTTACTCAAGGCCCTAAAGCGGATGCTGCTAAAGAGGCGGGCGCTGATTTTGTAGGTATGGATGATTTGGCTGCAGAAATTAAAGGCGGAATGATGGATTTCGACGTAGTTATTGCTTCTCCTGACGCTATGCGTGTTGTCGGTAAATTGGGCACAGTTTTAGGACCGAGAGGATTAATGCCTAATCCTAAGGTTGGGACTGTTACTCCAGATGTTGTAACTGCAATTAAAAATAATAAATCTGGTCAAGCTATGTATAGAATAGATAAAGCTGGAATTATTCATACGATGATTGGAAAAGTAAGTTTTACACCTGATGCATTAAAAGAAAATTTGATGGCTCTATTAAAGGATTTGAATAAAAAGAAACCATCAACAGCAAAAGGCAAGTATATTAAAAAGATAAGTGTCTCTAGTACAATGGGTGCTGGGTTAGAAGTAGATGTTGCTTCATTGGATTTAAAATAATAAATTTATTTGCAGTTAACTGTAAATGAAGTAAGAAATTTTGAGGGCTGTCATATGATAGCCGTCAAAGACCGCAGGTGAAAATTGATTAGATAAGTGTAAGCTTGTCTAATTAGTTTTCTTAATTTCCTGCGTAGATGGTGAAGCCTTGATAGTCTGACACTTTATATTAATAAAGTTTCTAAATGCTTGAATGGCCACCAAAGTCCCTTCGTAAATTTTATGATGGGTTTGTTTGATACGTTTATCAAAGGAGGTAAACATGGCTCTAAGTCTAGAACAGAAGAAAGCTGTGGTTGCTGAAATTGCAGGCGTTGCGACCGAAGCGCACTCTCTGGTAGTTTCTGAGTATAGCGGTATAACAGTAGAAGATTTTACTGAAATGCGTGCTGAAGCCAGAAAAACAGGTGTGTACTTAAAAGTTGCAAAAAATACTTTAGTTAAACGTGCTGTACAAGATACTGAATTTGAATGTGTTGCTGATTCATTGGTTGGTCCAATGATTTATGCTTTTTCACAAGAAGATCCAGGTTGTGCTGCTCGTTTGATAAAAGATTACGCAAAAAAGAATGACAAGTTAATAACTAAGCTTGTATCTATAGGCGGTAAGATGTTTGATGCTTCAGAGCTATCAAGATTAGCATCATTACCAACAAAAGATCAAGCCATTAGTCAATTGATGAGTGTGATGAAAGCACCTGTTGAGAAACTTGTTAGAACATTGGATGCGCCAAATACTAAGTTGGTTCGTACGATAGTTGCAATTCGCGATCAAAAAGAAGCTGTATAAATATAATAGTTTATACAATTAATATTTAATTTAAAAATAAAATTTTGGAGAAAGAAGATGGCCGTTTCTAAAGACGATATCTTAGAAGCAATTTCTAACATGAGTGTTATGGAAGTTGTAGATTTAATCGAAGCAATGGAAGATAAATTTGGTGTTACTGCTGCAGCTGCTGTTGCTGTTGCTGCTCCTGCTGCAGGTGGCGATGCTGCCGCTGCTGAAGAGCAAACTGAATTTGACGTTGTTATGACAAGCTTTGGCGACAAAAAAGTTGCTGTAATTAAAGCTGTACGTGGCATTACTGGTCTTGGTTTGAAAGAAGCCAAAGACATGGTAGAAGGTGCTCCAGTAACAATTAAAGAAGGCGTAGATAAAGCTGAAGCCGAAACTGTTAAAACACAGTTAGAAGAAGCTGGCGCACAAGTAGACGTTAAATAATTATTTAACAAAGCTTGACACTAAAGGCTAGCGGTTTTACTGCTGGCCTTTAGTCGCTTAAGAAAATTATATTTTTTTAAATGAGCAATGCATGGTTTATTTAATTAAATACAAGGATGAAATGATACTGGAATTGGAATCATTACAACCAGTTTGATATTAACTGGAATATAAATTTATATAGGTAGGTGGCAGTTGTTATGAGTTATTCATTCACTGAAAAGAAAAGAATTCGTAAAGATTTTAGCAGAAGTGAAGTGGTAGTGGATGTACCATTTTTGTTAAAAACACAGGTTGAATCATACCAAAGATTTTTGGGTGAATTAGAAGACGATCATTGTGGTTTGCACGATGCATTGAATTCTGTATTTCCGATAGAGAGCTATTCGGGATATGCAAAACTTGAATATGTTAGTGTTAAGGTTGATAAGCCTATATTTAACGTAGTTGAATGTAAGTTACGTGGACTAACATTTGGCGCAACAGTAAGAGCTAAAGTTCAATTAATCATATATGATAAGGAAAGTTCTGCTCGTAACAAGAAAGTTAAACTCGTAAAAGAACAAGAAGTTTATTTAGGTGATTTACCATTAATGACACCTAACGGAACATTTGTTATCAATGGAACAGAGCGTGTTATTGTTAACCAGCTACACAGATCACCAGGCGTATTTTTTGATCATGACAAAGGAAAAACCCATTCATCTGGAAAATTATTATATTCAGCAAGAATAATTCCTTACCGTGGTTCATGGCTGGATATTGAATTTGATCCGAAAGATAATGTTTTTGTTCGAATAGACAGAAGAAGAAAATTACCAGCTACCATTTTGTTAAGAGCACTGGGGTATGACACTGAGGAAATTCTCAATCTATTTTTTGATAAGGTATCCATTACTCTGAAGAAATCTGGTGCCAGTATGAAACTTGTGCCAGAACAAATTAAAGGTGAGATTTTTGAATTTGATATAAAAGATGGAAAAAAAGTCATAGTACCAAGTGGTAAAAGAATCACAGCAAGACACGAGAAACTTCTCAAAAAATCAAATCTTAACGTAATAGGTTTAGAAGATTCTTATCTATACGAAAAGATTATAGCCAACCAGTTGGTCAATAAAGACACTGGTGAAGTTTTAGTAGAAGCAAACGCAACAATAACTGAAGAAGTTTTAGAGCTTCTTCGCGAAAATGGCATTAAAAGTTTTAACGTCTTGTTGGTTAATGATTTGGACAATGGTCCATACATGTCAACAACCATTAATGTTGATCCTACCAATTCGCAATTAGAAGCTTTGGTTGAAATTTATAGAATGATGCGTCCAGGCGAGCCTCCAACTGAAGAATCTTCAAAAGCTTTATTTGAAGGTATGTTTTTTAATAAAGAAAGATATAACTTGTCAAATGTTGGCCGAATGAAATTTAACAAAAGATTGGGTTATGATGGCATAGAAGGAGAAAGTATTCTTTCAAATGATGACATAATCAATGTCATGCGTGAATTGGTGAACATAAGAAATGGTATCGGTGTTGTTGATGATATTGATCACTTAGGAAACCGAAGAGTTAGATCAGTTGGCGAAATGTCAGAAAATGTATTTCGAGTTGGATTAGTAAGGGTTCAAAGAGCTGTAAGAGAAAGATTGACAGTGGCTGATTCTGAAGGATTGGCTCCACAAGATTTAATCAATGCCAAACCAATAGCAGCTGCGGTAAAAGAATTTTTCGGTTCTAACCAATTATCACAATTTATGGATCAAAATAATCCATTATCAGAAATTACCCATAAGAGACGAATATCAGCATTGGGACCAGGCGGACTTACTCGAGAAAGAGCAGGATTCGAAGTACGTGATGTTCACACAACTCACTATGGTAGATTATGCCCAATTGAAACACCTGAGGGTCCAAATATTGGTTTGATTAATTCATTAGCGGTTTATTCAAAAACGAATCCATATGGATTTTTAGAAACACCTTACAGAAAAGTCGTGGACGGTGTGGTTACAGATGAAATTGAATATTTATCTGCGATAGAAGAAGGTGATTTTCCAATTGCCCAAGCGAATGCAAAAATTGATGATAAGGGTAAATTATCTGCAGAGTTTGTTATTAGTAGACACATGGGAGATGTTACGCTAGTTCCTCCATTAGATGTTAAATATATGGATGTTTCGCCTAAGCAGATTGTATCTGTGGCTGCTGCATTAATTCCATTTTTAGAGCATGATGATGCCAACAGAGCATTAATGGGATCAAACATGCAACGTCAAGCAGTACCTACTTTAAAAGTGGACAAACCACTTGTAGGAACTGGTATGGAAAAAATAGTATCTAGAGATTCCGGTGTTACAGCTATGGCAAGAAGACCAGGTATCATTGAGATGGCTGATGCTTCTAGAGTTGTTATTAGAGTTGATGAAGAGTACATTGGTGAAGATGATCCTGGCGTAGATATTTATAACTTAACTAAATATACCCGTTCTAATCAGAATACGTGTATCAATCAAAAGACCATTGTAAATATTGGCGATAGAGTAGCAGTTGGTGATGTACTTGCCGATGGTCCCTCTACTGATCTAGGTGAATTGTCTCTCGGTCAGAATATGTTAATTGCCTTCATGCCTTGGAATGGTTATAACTTCGAAGATTCTATCTTAATTTCTGAAAAAGTAGTAAAAGAAGATAGATTTACAACTATTCATATAGTTGAATTAACTTGTATCGCACGTGACACTAAATTTGGAACAGAGGAAATTACTGCAGATATTCCAAACATAAGTGAAAGTGCATTAACAAAGTTAGATGACTCAGGCATTGTTTACGTTGGAGCTGAAGTAAAACCTGGCGATATTTTAGTCGGTAAAGTTACGCCTAAAGGAGAAACACAATTAACTCCAGAAGAAAAATTATTAAGAGCTATTTTTGGTGAAAAAGCCTTAGACGTTAAAGATACTTCACTTAAAGTGGGTTCAAGTACGTTTGGAACAGTAATTGATGTTCAGGTATTCACAAGAGACGGTATTGAAAAAGGGCACAGAGCTGAAAAAATTGAAGAAGAGCAGTTAGAACAAGTTCGCAATGATTTGAACGATCAATTTAGAATTATGCGTGGCGTAATACAACAAAGATTGCGCACAATTCTTGTAGATCAAGTTGTTGTAAAAGCACCTGACTTGAAAAAAGGCTCGAAAGTTACTGAAGAATATCTTAATGAGTTGAACGCCAGCGAATGGTTTGATGTAAAAGTTAAAGACGCAAAAGTTGCAGAACAAATTGATCAAATGGCTGAGCAAATCAACCATCAAAGAGAATTGTTTGATGCAAGGTTTGAAGACAAGAAAAGTAAGATCACATCTGGTGATGATCTGGCTCCTGGCGTACTTAAAATGGTTAAAGTTTATTTGGCTGTTAAAAGACGTATTCAGCCAGGTGACAAAATGGCTGGACGTCATGGTAATAAAGGTGTTATCTCGATGGTTGTTCCAGAAGAAGACATGCCTTTTGATAAAAACGGAAGGCCAGTAGATATCGTATTAAATCCATTAGGCGT
>JBGCFT010000230.1:0-3944 GCA_045107085.1 Marinicellaceae bacterium
CCAATATGATTATTCTGGTCAACGCATAAACCATCAATCAAACGGTCAAGAAAAACATTTCCTTTATGATGGTCTCACACTTATAGCAGAAACCAACACCATCGGCAACACACTAGCAAGATACCATTACGGAGATCGCTATCAGCTAGCCGAAACTCGAATCACAACAAACAGCTACTTTCATGTAGATTCACTGGGCAGCAATGTTGCGGTGACTAATCAAGACGGGAGCATTCAAGCAAGATATGAATACGATGCCTATGGAAACCTTTTGACACAAGCAGGATCAAGTGAACAACCCTTCGGATTTACAGGCCACCAGTTCGACCAAGACACAAGCTTATACTATGCGAACGCCCGTTATTATGATGCCACTACAGCCAGATTCAATCGCGAAGACCCACTAGCTGGTAACCAACAAACCCCACCAAGTTTACACAGATACCTTTATGCTAATGCTAATCCGACTGTGTTTATTGATCCAGATGGCAAACAAGCCATTGCATTGGATGCCCATACAAGAATCAGAACAGAAGAAGATGTTGCAAGAGTAGTTGCTGAGTCAGAGGAAAGAATAGCTAATAGAAAAGCGATTAGGGAGCGTAAAGCCTACATTAAAACAGAAGAAAATGAAAACTTGATGTATGTCTCAGAATCCAAAAACAATAAAGTCTTGCTTAAGAATAATGTTTCAAGATTAGAAACGGTTAAAAAAGCCCATATTGCGGCCTGTGTTTACAATCCTAAATGTAATGCAATCAGTACTGATATTGGTGATATAACTCGGGTATCAAATGAAGAGTTACTTGATTTATTCGATATTAAAAAAGGAGAACTTCTTGATGTAAATACAGGCTTTAAATCTGGCTTATTTAGAGACAATGACACCAATGAATTGATATTTGCCACTGCTGGAACTGATGGATTTTTTAATCCAGATATGATTGCCAATCTTCTTCAGGGTGCTGGTGCTTTAGAATCTCAATATGTCAAAGTAGCAGAGCTTGCTCTAAGAATTAGAAAAGTGGCATCCAATATCAATCAACCATTGAG
The DNA here is from genome assembly GCA_045107085.1 of Marinicellaceae bacterium. Classification (GTDB taxonomy): domain Bacteria; phylum Pseudomonadota; class Gammaproteobacteria; order Xanthomonadales; family Marinicellaceae; genus NORP309. The sequence goes on from JBGCFT010000230.1 coordinate 1,054, forward strand.
TTTTACAGGGCATTCATTGGGAGGTGGTCTTGCCAGTCTGGCTGCATTGGTTACTAATAACCAAGCCACGACATTTAATGCCGCTGGTTTACATAGAAACCATAAATACTTGTATTCCAAATTGGTTCAATATGATGAACCAGCAAATTCATTTGAATATAACAATCCAAATATTATAAAACCCAAAACTCGTAACCAAAAGCAATTGATAAATGCAATTTATGTACAAGGAGAAGTTTTGAGTGCTATTCAGGATTATTCGCCATTATCCAGTGCTACAGGCAATAGAATAGAGTTACAAAGAGGCAGTACAGATGGTTTTCTAAAACAACATGGCAGTAACAATGTGTGTATGGCATTGGGTTCTTATTGTGATTATAGTAAAGGAGGTAAAAGAGGATATGAAAGTGCTCTTTATTACAAATATGCTGAATAAATTAACAGTTATTTTCTTTTTGGTATTATTAGTCTCGTGTACTCATGATGATGGTTATCGAATAGAAGGCAATAAGGTGGTATATGAAAATCCTTGGAATACAGGCTTTGGAACAACCATCACTAATTTAGATGCGGATGCAAAAACTTTTCAGGTTCTTGGGGATAATAAACTTGACTGGGCAAAAGACAAGGATAAGGTTTTTTGGGGAACGAAAGAATTAGATTATATGGATCCAGCTTCGTTTGAAATATTTACTACATCAATGGCAAAAGATAAGGATAAAGTGATTTGTGGTCGAGATATTATGAAGGAAGCTAACCCAAGGGAATTTAAAATCAGAACCTTTCTTGATAAGAATGGCGATGAATCTATTTATGGAGTCGATAAACATGGGGCATTTATTTGTTCTGAATATCCAGATGGATATTTCTATTTACCAAGTAATTCTATAAATTCATTTCAACAACTAGAAGATTATTTTTTTAAAGACCATGAAAATGTTTGGTGGGGCAATAGAGTTCTTCCTGATGTGAATGTATCAACATTTAAAGTAATAAGCGGAGGGTATGCTACTGATGGTAATAATATTTATTATCATAAAAAAGTTGTTCAAGGAGCTGATGTAGAAACCTTTGATGTAATTGGTTCGAGGTATGCTCAAGACAAAAACTACCGATATGAAATGGAGGATAGGGTTGGGCGAGTTCAGTAATCTAAAGGCTCAAAGCTTTTGATAAATTGTATGAAAATACCTACAAGCATTTAGGCAAACACCCACAGTTAAAAACCGCTTGGATATTTATAATATCAACCAAGTACAGGACATATATGAACGCCCCTCAGACTTCAAGTAGTATTTCATGATTTAGATAATGGTTTCGGAAATATATACGTAAAAGAGAAAAGCAATAAGAAGGACATATATGAACGCCCCTCAGACTTCAAGTATTTATTCATGATTTGATATTGGTTTCGGACATATATTCGGCCTATTTGTGAGATTATCGAAAAATCTTAATCTCTGGCCTTGATGAGCTCCGTGGTGGAATTTTGCTAATCAGTCACTCGGTATATATTACCTTGTCCTTTCTTCAGTCTAAAATCCCGCCAGTTTAACCTATTATGTTCATCATGTTTTCTAACTTGAAAGGCGTGCTTGGTCTTGTATTATATTAGTTTAAAGTTGTTTATTTCATTTTTATTTTACTGTTAATGAATAGTTAGGGTTGTAGCTTTGGTTTTTGGTTTGCATGGCCCAGATAATTCGCGCCATTTTATGGGCGACAGCAACATAGGCTATGTGTTTGCCGCGTTTTTGCTTTATTCTCATGCCAAATTTTTTCAATGGATCTTCATTATTTTTGTACAAACTTACAATAGCTCTAGCACCGTGTATCAGTAAAGTACGTAAATATCGATTACCATTTTTTGAGATTCCCATGCTCTTTAATTTATTTCCACTTTGTTCATGCTTTGGTACCAAACCTAGCCAAGCTGCAAAACCTCTGGCTGAATCAAATTGCTGAGCATTACCAATACTTGCAACTATTGCTGAAGCATTCATAAGTCCAATACCTGGCATGTTTAATAAATTATCGTAACCTGTTTGAGTAGAAGATATCTGATTAATACTTTGCTCTATTTTTTCTAGTTGGGAATTCTTAGCTCTTAACTCTTCAAGCAAATCACTAAGCAATTCTCTCATTACAAATGATAAATCATTTTCTAGGTCTTCAATTAGATAAGGTAAGTCTAATAATACTTTATGATGACCCTTTGAAAATATTATGCCATAATCAGAAAGCAAACCTCTGATTTGGTTGCTTAAGCCAGTTCTGTTTGCAATTAATCTTTGTCTGATGCTATGCAGATTTTGTATATCTTGTTGTTCTATAGATTTTATAGGTACAAGATGCAAATTGGGTCGTTGACTGGCTTCAATGATAGCCACTGCATCATGCTTATCATTTTTATTACCCTTAACAAATGGTTTTACATGTTGTGCTGGAATCAATCCAACCTTAAATCCATGTGATTCAAATAGTCTTCCCCAATAAGTTGCTGAGTAACAGGATTCCATGAATATTTTATCTGGGTTGGCGCTTAGTACCTCTTTAAGTAATTTACTTCGGGTAACTTTTTTATTGAACAATATTTTAATCTGTGAATTGGCTCCACAGATTTGAAATACATTTTTTGCAAGATCGATACTTAATAGTTTACAATGTTTCATGATGAGCGTCTCCGGTTGTTGAATTGTTATTATACAATTATGGCACATTGTGATGCCGTATCGGGGCGTTCATCTCATCAGTTATGATTACTTCAATCACATACATTATTTACATTAGCATCAGTATCGCCATTACTATTTTTGTTTCAAAAACTTTAAGTAAAAATGGTGAGATTTATTTAGTAGACGGCTTTAACGGAAATGAAGATTTAGCAAAAT
>JBGCFT010000231.1:0-9732 GCA_045107085.1 Marinicellaceae bacterium
GTATTGGCCACTGCTGTTGGCTGCTCATGAATTTCTTTAAGCATGTAATGCGCATAACCATCCTTGCTTAAGGCTTCTGCTGATAACTCGACTGTTTTTAATTTTCTTGTGGTGATTTGATCGTTTTTGTCATAAATCACACAAGAATCGGTGGTAATCTCTACGATATCGCCTTCTTTAAGGTAATGAAATTGATTGGTGTGTTGAATCAGCGCTTGAACGTCAGAAGCAATATAGTTTTCATTGTCACCTCTGCCAACAATCAGTGGACTGCCTTTTCTGGCAGCTATGATTCGATCAGGTTCTGCGCTGTTTGTGATGGCCACAGCGTATGCTCCTTCTAACTGTCTTAAAGCTTTGTGACTGGCTTGAGAAAAATTTAATCCCTGAGATTCATAATAGTGAATGAGATGAACCAGTGTTTCTGTGTCTGTTTCTGATTGAAAAACATAACCTTTTTCAATCAACATTTGTTTCAATGGCATATAGTTTTCGATAATACCATTGTGAACCACAGCGATGGTTTCATCAGAAGAATGCGGGTGTGCATTGCTGCTAGTGGGTTCACCGTGTGTGGCCCAACGCGTATGACCGATACCAGAAAATCCAGATATGGGTGCGTGATCAAGTTCATTGGTGAGGTTGACTAATTTGCCAGCTTGTTTGCGAATCTGTAAAGTTCCGTTGTTATTTATCGCAATGCCTGCTGAATCATAACCCCTGTACTCAAGAGTTTTTAATCCATTTAAAATAATATCAACCACGTTTCTAGTGGCTGTGACTGCAACAATTCCGCACATAGTTTTACCTAAATTCTATCAATATTTAACTCAATCAAGCATCATAATTGAATTTATCTGGAATGTCACTTTATGTTTATTTTTGGCAAAAAAACAACAAATCATCAGTTTTGTTCTTTAAAAACTCAATCATAATAAAATTTTTACAACTTGGTTGGCTTTTTCCAACCCTCTATGGTTTTTTGTCTGGCTCTGGCCAATGTCAATTTTCCTGATTCTGCATCTTTACTCAGAGTTGTTCCTGCGCCAATGGTTGCGCCTTTGCCAACCGTTACTGGCGCAATGAGTTGACTGTCTGAACCAATAAAAACATCATCTTCAATAATGGTTTTGAATTTATTGACGCCATCATAATTACAGGTAATTGTGCCAGCACCTATATTCACATTATCACCAATTTCACAATCGCCTAAATAGGTTAAGTGACTGGCTTTGGAGTTAACACCGATGGTGGTTTTTTTGGTTTCAACAAAATTACCAACTTTGGCTTTTTGGCCGATGATTGTACCTGGACGCAAACGTGCATAAGGCCCAATGTCACAATCGCCATCGGTGATTACGTTTTCTAACATGGAATGTGGCGCAATCCTGGTTCCTTTGCCCAATTGACAATTTTTAATAATGCTGTAGGCACCAATACTCACTTCATCTTCAATGGTGTTATGGCCTTCAAATATCACTCCAGTATCAACCGAAATGTCTTGTCCACATTCGATTGAACCTCTTATTTGAGTGGTTGCTGGATTAGCTAAATAAACACCTCTGAGCATGAGTTCGTTTCTCAGTTGTGATTGTTTTATGGCTTCACATTCAGCCAATTGTACTCTGTCATTAATGCCCTTGATACTGCTGTTGTCTTGGACTGTGACACTATTGAAGCTCTTATCATCGGCGTGTGCCAGTGCCAATACATCAGTTAAATACAGTTCTCCTTGGGCATTGTTGTTGTTTATCTGCTTTAACCAATGATCCAAGTCATCAGCCATTGCTAAAATAATTCCAGAATTTATTTCATTAATTAACTGCTGTGATTGGCTGGCATCTTTTTGCTCAATTATGGCCTCAACTAAGCCTTGATTATTTTTGATAATGCGCCCATAGCCATAAGGATTGGACATTTTGGCCGTTAATACTGCTTGTGAATGGTTTAATAATTTTTTTAAATCTTCACTATCAATCAATGGAGCATCACCAACTAAAACCAATATTTTTGCCCCTTTATCAACATGTGGCATAGCCAATTGAACGGCGTGTCCAGTGCCTTGCGGGTTGCTTTGTTCAACCCATGTTAGATTTTGTTTGTGTAAATGTGTTTTAAGTTGCTCACCTTGGTGTCCATAAACCATGATTATTTTATCAGGTGATAATTGTTGGCTGGTTGAAAGTACATGTTCAATAATGGTACTTCCTGCCAAGGGGTGCAGCACTTTTAATGTATTTGATTTCATTCTGGTGCCTTTACCTGCGGCCAAAATGATGATATTTAATTGAGATGTCATATGTTTCGTTTAACTAAATGGATATTGTACACCAATGCGATGTAATCGATTTAAATTTATTTTTAAGTCTGAATCATAAATATGCTGTTGCCATGAATGGTTAATTTTTCTTTGTAGCCCAAAATGAGGATATTTTCTGCAAACCATTGATTGTCCAATAGTTTTCTGTTCTCAAAAACTTCCAAAATAATGATTGGCAAGCATCTTTTTATGGTTTTCATGGCACCCATTAATGCTTGTTTTTCATGCCCTTCAACATCCAAGTGCAAGATTGATATATTTCTGTCTTCACTAAGGGTTTGATCAATGGCTACTACTTCAATTGAGTCTATTCCAGTTGCTTTTATAGAGCCGTGTTTAACAATTCTGCTCGCTCCGCCCATTGAAATACCATTTTTGTCTTGGGTTTTCATCAGCAATTGTTGTTTTTTTGCTCCAAGCCCTGCATTGGTCAACACAACATTGTTAATGTTGTTGAGTAATAAGGTGATACAGGCACAATGGTAATTTTCTGAGTTGGGTTCGAATGACCAGATTTTTGCATCCTTGTGACAATGCGCAGATAAAGCAGGCAAAAAATCGCCAAAAAATGCTCCTGCATGAATGATGTCACCATCTTGACAATTTGAAATGATGAATTTAATGGTGTCAGGTTCATAAATACAGCCTAATCTAATGGTTTTCACAGCAGGTCTGTGACTGGCTGAATTCGGTGTACAGTAAGCACCATATTTATTGTAGGCAATAGTAGGCTTTAGACAATTCAATTGCTCATATTGATCTGAAGTTATTTTGTTAGGTAAAGATTTATTGAATAGTTTCGCATAAATTTTATTTGCAGTTGGCATTAAAAATTGAGGAATGAGTTTTATTATTGTAGTTTTAATCATCAGAAATAATGTGGTTTGAGCAGACCAGAAAAGAACATTATACAGATAATAGCGTCAGTTATAAAAACATTTGATTCAATATTTTGATGAAACATTGTAGGACAATAATTTATATGTTTTAAAAAAATCATAATCAGTTAAAATAGCCACATTAGAATAACAACACAGATTATGTTTTTTAAACCAAAGCAATACAATTTAGATAAAAACTCATTTAATCAATGGTATGGTCTGCCAATAGAAAAACGCAACGAACTGAATAACCAAGCCATTGATGATAAAATATTGACTTGGAAATTTATGTTAAGGCGTGCAAGAAAACAGCCATTACCAGGATTGGCTGGTTTTCATGTGATATTTTTTCATATTCCCAAAACCGGGGGCACGACTTTGGATTATATCACTGCAAAAAATTACCGCATTGATTATGTCTACCAAGTCAATGCACCTGCATTTGATACGCATGTTGCAGGTGTTTACAAAAATAACAACATGTTCAGAGTGATGATGGGTCATTATGAACTAAACGATTATTTCTATCAATTATTTGATAGAAAGAAAATGGTGCAATTTACTATGTTGAGAGAGCCAGTTGGGCGAGTTGTTTCTTATTATGACTACTTGCGTACTTCTCCCAATCATCCAAAATATGCCATTGCCAAAGATCTCACATTAAAAGAGTTTATTACCCATCCTGAAATTGATGAAATGCCAAATGGACAAACCCACAGAATTATGGGGTTATTGAAAAAAGAATTGTGGAAGAAAAATAACAAAACAGAGCAAGAATTAATTCAAGAAGTAACCTATCAATTACAACATCGCTTTTCATTGTTTGGATTAACTGAATTATACGATGATTTTTTAATAATGGCTCAAAGAGCTTTGGGTTGGAATGATATCTTTTATCAACGCATGAACTCATCTAAAGTCAAAACCAATAAAGCCACCATACCAGAAGATGTCATTGCATTAATTAAGCAACAAAATGCTGTGGACATGGCTTTGTATGATTTTGCCAAAGATTTGTTTAAAAAGAGATTTAAGCAAATGGGATTGAATAAAGAGATGGTTAATCAATATAAGTTGAACAACCAAAATCATAGCCAACTTTTAAATCAACAAATCAACAGTTCTCTGACTTAACTGATGTCTGTCACACCACTTAAGCAACAATTATTAAATTACACTGTATTATTCAGGCAACTATTTTCTGATTACTATCAGCATCAAAAAAAGTTGTTTTGGTTTATTCAGTTATTGATGGTGGTCTCTACGCTGACGGGTATATTTTGGATTTTAAGTATTATTTTAGGTGTGTCTCATTATCAAAATCCTGAACAAGTCACTGGTATAAAATACCTCTTATTTGCTTGGGTTTTTAAAATGCCTTTATGGCAATGGTTGATATTAGCGAGTATTGCTGGAGTGATTTCGGCTTGGACATTGTTTTTGTCTATTCAATTTGGAGTAAAATCTGTTCTGGCTTATCAAGAAAATCTCTCCAAAAGATGCTTGCGATTGGTCTCCGATGATCGCTATGATTATTGGACTCAAGAGTTTGAGCAAATGCCGAGACAAGTATTGATTCGTATATTACGTCAAGGAATTCAATTATGTGGATTGGTTGCTCGAAGAATCACCCGTACGTTTGTGTCTTTGATTGTTTTTATTATGGCTTTTGTGGTCTTGATTTATTTAGATGCAAAATTATTGATGCTGTTGCTGCCTTTTTCTTTATTTTACATCATAGCTTTGTATTTTATTAATCGGTATGCAGCCAGAGTTTCTACTGAATTAGCCGATACGTTATCTGTTTCTAATCGAATATTTGGTCGTCTTTTAAATAGTTTGTTAAACAAGCAATTGACTGTAGATTCTGATCAATTCAAACAACAGTTCGATGACTCTTTATACATGCATCAAGCTGAATTAAAATATAAAAGACGCTTAGCAGAAATTCATGTTGACTGGTTGAACACTTTGTTTCTTGTCATTGGTATAGCTGTGATAATTGTTTATATTGTCTATGTTCAAGCTTCTTCAAAAATTGATTGGCAAAACTTATTGTTTTTTCTGATTGCTCTGAAATATGCGGCCAGTGGCTTACAACAGATTTCAGCGACAACTGTTGCCTTCAGTCGATTTATGCCAGAAATTCAATTGGTTTATCGTTTATTAAATGTGGTGAACTTGAAACCCAGTAATGAAAAATTTCAGTTAAACCATCATCATGCCATTATTTATGTTCCAGGATTAAATCTAGATCAGTTTGAAATTCAACAAATAAAAAATGTTATTGAAATCAAACAAGATGCAACCATTAAATTAACCCACCAAATACGTGATCCAAATATCATTGTCTATTTTAAAAATTTGTTCCAACAAAAAAACCAAGATATCATTGTTGACAATAATATTACCCGATTAAAACGCACCATAAACAATAATAAGGATATAATTTTACCTGTTATCCCAAATGTGGTGGTGTTTTCTAGTCAGTTATCAGAGATTCAAAATTTGACTTTAGATGAATTTTTAGATTATTCTGAAAAGAATGAAAATTTTGATGTCGAAGATGATTTGGATGCCTTCATTTAAAAATAAAGAGAATAAAATGTCCCAATACCCAATGAGCCAATACAATTATCGCGTTTATTATGAACACACTGATGGTGGCGGTGTCGTATACCATTCAAGATATTTGAATTTTTTTGAACGGGCACGGACTGACTGGTTAAGAGACCGTGACATCATTCAGTCAGATTTACAAAAACAACATAATATGGTTTATGCAGTCACTAAGGCTGATATTACATTTAAAAAACCAGCTCGCATGGATGATTCGTTAACAGTGAGTTGTCAGTTAACCAAAGCCAGAAGAGCCAGTGTTGAATTTTATCAAGAAATGCACAATCAAGATGGTGTATTATTATCTACAGTTGTTATAAAAGCAGCGTGTATTAAAGCCGATACATTTAGTGTCATGGCTTTACCAAAACATTTAAAAGAGGATTTAGTCAAGTGAGTACAGAATTTAATTTTATCGAACTAATCATGAACGCCAGTTTGGCTGTAAAAGCCGTGATGTTTTTACTGGTACTGGCATCAGTGACTTCATGGTGGATAATTTTTGCTAAATGGATGAGCTTAAAAGATGCCACTAAAAATTCAAAAAAATTCGAAGAAACTTTTTGGTCTGGCGTTGATCTTAATAGATTGTATGACACATTAATTAAGAGAAAAGTTAAATCCAAAGGTATGGAACAAATATTTGAATCTGGTTTTAGAGAGTTTTTGCGTTCACGCAAAGCAGCACAATCTGATGTTAAAGCCACAGAATCAGCTGATCGATCAATGCGGATTGCCTTAAATCGTGAAATTGATGGATTGGAACGTCACTTACCTTTTTTGGCAACCATTGGTTCAATCAGTCCTTATGTGGGTTTGTTAGGCACTGTCATTGGTATTATGATTTCTTTTAATGCACTGTCTAATGTCACTCAAGCCAGTATAGCTCTGGTTGCTCCAGGTATCTCAGAAGCTTTAATTGCTACAGCCATGGGATTGTTCGCAGCGATTCCAGCGGTTATTTTTTATAATAACTTTACTTCTCAAGTGGAACGTTTATACAACCAATATGACATCTTTAAAGAAGAGTTTTCAACCATATTGCACAGACAGTCAGGTGGATAAAATGTCACTAAAAGAGCACACTTATGCGTAGACGTAAAAAAACCATGGCCGAGATCAATGTGGTTCCTTATATTGATGTGACATTGGTATTGCTGATCATCTTTATGATTACAACACCCTTATTAAATTTGGGCGTTGATGTCAGTTTGCCAGAATCGTCCGCCAATACAGTGACCATTGAAGAAGAACCCGTTATTATTAATATCAATGTGGAAGGACAATTGTTTTTGAGCATTGGTGGCGAGTTTGAAGAAATAAATGAGGAACAGCTCGGAATCAAGTTAGCCGCTTTTATTCGCAATAATAAAGATGTGCCGATTTTAATTGGAGCAGATAGAAAGGTAGACTATGGCAGAGCCTATGAAGCGATGGTTGTTGCTCAACAAGCTGGTGCTACTAAAGTTGGATTAATTTCAGATCCGTTATCGATGGAAGATAAGTAACCTCAATGCTTGAATTGCGCATAAAAATATTGGCCTCCTTATACACAGTTATTTTAATGTCTGCAATATCTTCTGTTTTGATATTGGGCGGTTTTAAAATACATTCGCCGCAAATAAAAGGCAAAGTCATTCAGGCGACTATGGTTGATATTTCACAACTTAAACCCAGAACCGAAGACAAAAAGACTGCGCAACAACCTGAAAAAAAACAACCTGTTAAAAAAGATCCGCCTAAACAACAACCAGTGGCCAAAAAACCGCCTCCACAAGTTGAAAAACCAAAAGAGCAGAAACCGACACCCAAAAAAGATCCACCTCGAATAGTTAAAAAAACTCCAGTTGTTGATACCAAGGCGCAAGAGTTGGAGCGAAAAAAAAGCCAAGAAAGAAAGAAAAAATTAGATGAAATACGGCAAAAGAGGATCGCAGCGGAAAAACGGGCCAAGCAAGAGCAACAAAATTTAATAGACTTGGCCAACAAAACCAAAGAAACCGAAACAAATACTGAAACTGTGCCCATTGTAGGCACGAAGAATGGACAATCAGAAGTCGATGAACAAAACCGTTTGATGGGACAATACCAATTAGCGGTGATATCTTCGGTTAAAAGACAATGGAATAAACCAGCCTCAGCGAATCAAGATTTGGTTTGTCATGTTGAAGTACGACAAATTATTGGAGGAGGTGTTATTGATGCCACCATTGGTTCACCTTGTAATGCCAACTCGATTGTAAAGAAATCAATTATTGCCGCCATAACCAAAGCAGATCCACTGCCTTATAAAGGGTTTGAATCTGTTTTTAGTCGCACGGCAACATTTATTTTTACACCACCAAAGGATTAATGCGTTAATCTAATTGATCAAAATCGCTGGCATTGTGGCGTTCGTGTAATTGTGTTTTTTCATCACCCCAACTTTTATTGACTATCAGTCCACGTTTAACAGCTGGTCTTTGTTCAATGGCTTTTGCCCAGCGGTTGACATTTTTATAAGTGTGAGTGGATAAAAATTCAGCAGCATCATAAACTTGATTTAACACAACAGCCCCATACCAAGGCCAAATAGCGATATCAGCGATGCTGTATTCATCACCACAGATAAATTTTTTGCCTTCTAAGTGTTGATCTAAAACATCCAATTGACGTTTAACTTCCATTGCAAAGCGATCAATACTGTATTCAATTTTTATCGGGGCGTAACTGTAAAAATGTCCAAATCCACCACCCAAAAATGGTGTACTGCCCATTTGCCAAAATAACCAATTCAAACATTCTGTTCGCAAAGCATGGTCTTGAGGAATTAAGGCGTTAAATTTATCAGCTAAGTATAAGAGCATAGCACCAGATTCAAAAATTCGAGTCGGTGTTTCTGTGCTGTTATCCATCAATGCAGGTATTTTCGAATTCGGATTAACATCGACAAATCCACTGCCAAATTGATCACCGTCCATTATATTGATCAGGTAAGCATCGTATTCTGCTTCTTTGATGCCCAAAGCCAATAACTCTTCAAACATAACGGTCACTTTAACACCATTGGGTGTCGCTAATGAATAAAGCTGAAAAGGGTGTTTGCCCTCAGGCAGCTTCTTATCATGTGTTGCGCCAGCAATTGGACGATTGATACTGCCAAATTTACTGTCATTGTCTTTATTCCATTGCCATACTTTGGGCGGTGAATATTCTTTTTTATCGTTCATTTTTAATCCTAATGGTAAATTTTTATTGATAACTGACTGTTAAGTATACAGCCAGTTGATTAATGACCGAACAAAAAACAATTATTGTTCAAATATTTTAATTATTGCGCACTACCCAATAATGTTCCTGCATTTGAATCTAATAGTGCGAAGGAATATTTGTTAACTTTTAAAGGCGATTATCGCATGGTATAAAAATATTTGGTTTTAATAGTGATTAAGCATACAATAAAATCTTTAATTCATATCAAAGATAATGCTTTTTGACTTCAATTTTAAAAGCGCAATACTTTTAATTTTTTTCTTTCATGGATGTGTCTTTACATTTTTATTGTTATTTAAAGGGTGGAAAGAAAATAATAAATCTAACTTGTGGTTAAGTTTCTTCATTTTTTTATGCTCGTGTTATATTGCGCCATTTATGCTGGGTTATGCTGGTTGGTATACAGAAAAATCTTTTAGAGAATTTTTATTTTTTGTTCCTTTTCAACAACTATTATTGATGGGACCCGTCTTGTTTTTCTATACGCAAAGCTTGCTGAATAAGTCCTATCAATTCAACATCAAAGATTCTGTGCATTTAATCCCTTCTTTTTTCTATTTGGTTTACAGTTTAATAGTCTTTATTGGTGATAAATATATTTTTGATACTTTTGAATTCTATGCTGATGAAAGGGACAAAGATTTCTCTGTTTGGTATCAA
>JBGCFT010000232.1:0-3803 GCA_045107085.1 Marinicellaceae bacterium
CGTTATCCTTTCTCATAACCCAACTGTTTTAGTTGAGTGATTAGGTTGTTTTCGAGTATTTGTTCGGGTTGTGTGTTCATTTATTTAATTTTTTAGTGGTAATTAATAGACTAAACAAGCCTGTATTCGGTCAAAAATGACTTTCTCTCTTTGCATATTGTTTCTTGAGACACTTTGAATCACATATTCAAAACTATCTTTCTGCATTAGTCCCTTCAATTTAGCCTTAATATATTTACGGATATTGTCTTCTGCAGCATTTATTTCTTCAACAATTTGTACTCGCCCATCAAAAATGGTTAGTACATCTTCAATATCATGACTCATCAATAAGTCATTGTTTCCACGGCCTTCATAAGCTACAATTTTAGTCGCGATAAAATATTCAGGTGAAATAACATTGATAGTGATTTCATCTGTAAGTTTATGTTTCACAGGATTTTTAAGCGCGCCCTTATACCATTGATTAGTAAATCCTAAAATATCTTTTTCAATTGGCATAAAATCTACTTTCAATCCACCTAATCGCATACGGCAAATGACCGTATCTTCCATGTTTTCTTTAAAGCCACGTTTTCTTAATTTACTTTGCAATTGATTCCAGTCTGCCTGTGTCATGATATTAACAATCAAATCCACATCTTCAGTAAATCTGACATGCTCCAATGTAAAAGAATCTTCGACTAACAAACCAGTGACACAACCTCCCACAAAAACCACATCATTAGTCAAATCACCCAAAGCACTGGCCACTCGTGACAACATTTCTATTTGTAATGCAGAAGTACTCATGTGTTTAGCTCAACAACTCCGTTAATTTATTAATAGCTATATTTCGTGTTCTAATTTGTTCAATTCGAATTGCATCAGTTAACGCCAACAAATCATACATCATGTCATCATTCATAATCGCTTGTTTGACATTTTTATGCAATGGATCTACTGACAAACCTTTTTCTTGCCCATGAGCATCTGACCACACAGGAATTAGTTCACCTGACGACAACAACTCATTTTTTAAAACAGGAGCAGCTATAGAAGTAGCAATACCTCTAGTCAACTCGCCTACTTTAGCAGGAAACACATAACGAATACCATAAACAATAAATTCCAACAAACCTTGTTTATTCACTTTTGGGTTCCCCATATCACTGCCAATTTTTGCCAAGCCCACATCATACATTCGATTCAAGCTTCTATTCACTTGTGACTTGCTAATACCAGTCAAACGCTCCAGTGACCTCATCGAAAAAAGACTTTCATCCTCTTCTCCAAAAATGGTAGTACCATCTTTTTTTTGCTTGGTATGCATCGAAACCAATTTCAACAAAACAACTATATCTTCACTTTTCATAATTAACACTCCGTCCCTTGTCCCGGGACATAGGACAATTATGGTATAAATTTATTAAATAGTCAACAATCAAGTAATAACATCATTGTAGTTTAAACAAAAGATAGTTTAACAATATTTGAATTTGCGGCATTTATTGCCGCAAAACACACTTTATATAAACCAATCCCAATTTTTGCATGAACCTTTATTTTCTGTTGTAGGGTGGGCTTTGCCCACGAAATCTCAGAATTAAACTCTTAATAACAATGTATTCTTGATAGTTCTCGTGATTCTTTTTTTTATGATAAAAAGAAAATTGACTTGAACATCCCGCTCTAAATTTCAAGTTAAAAATCTACAATTTGAATATATTTCACACAAACATTTATGGGGCTCTGCCCCAAACCCCGAAGTATTTTATAACAAAGCTAAATTATGCTAAAATTATCAAGTGGAACAGGCAGAAGTGCCGATGACCACAACAAAGCTATTTGGCGAATCTTTTAAGGTTCGCCTTTTTTAATTGGGATTACGATTTGATAATCTCTATCTAGAGTTAACATCTTGAATACAACTCTTACCATGTGACGACCCAATGATCGTATGGCTTGATTGTGTTTTTTTCCTTCGTTTCTTTTCTTTTCATAATAAAGCTTAGATTCTTCGATATATATTCTGTGCTTATCAACTGCACTCATCATTGCAGCTTTTGCATGTGAATTTACATTCTTACTTTTCTTAATTCCTGTTGAATTACCTGAATTGTTATCGAGTGGTGCCATGCCAAGATAAACAGCAAGGCTGGCTTCTTTTTTAAAGCGTTGTATATTACCAATCTCACCAGCCAACTCTCCACAACTAGAAACACCAAATCCCTTAATTGATATTAATCTTTTGGCTATATTAGATTTTTCATTCAACTCTAATACTCTTTTATCTAATTGAGAAATTAATGTACCAAGCTCATTAATTCGTGCAATATCTAGGTGTATAAGTGATGACATAAATGGTTCATCTTTGCTAAATACAGCTTGTTTTTGCCAGACAAGTATTTTCTTTACTTTAGTCTGACCAACCCAAGGAATATTAAGAAGTGTCTTTTTACTTTTATTGGCAAGTTGGCTTAATTTCTTTGATGAAGCAAGGAAATTCATGAACCAGACGTTTTTCATTTTACCAGTGATGTCAACCAAGCCAGGGCTAACTGAAGTTAAATCTGCGTGCAGTGAGTTTAAGTATCTGGTTCTTTCATTAACCAGTCTTTTCCGCTTTCTTGTAACGCATTTAAGCTCTATATTCTCCTGTGGTGATTCATAGACTTTTTGTAATACATTTTTAGCAGCAGGTATAATTTGCTGAAGTTGAAACAATTCAAGACCTTTACGACTATCAATAACATCAGTCTTTGCAGGTGCTGGAAATATTTCTTTAAAACGCGCTAATTTAAGATTGTTGATATTCAGCAACTTATAGTTCTTAGCTTGAACCATTTTATCTAATGGACGTGCGTGACCGTTATAACCTTCCATAGCAACTGATACTTCACCGTTGCTTTGCTTTTTGTATTCTTCAATACGCTTGAAAAAATTCTGAAACCCACTTTTGTTGTGTGAAATTTCAAATTTACCAAGATAAGTTCCATTAGCCAAGCCTACGGCTACGCTATGGAAATAACAACCAACATCTATACTGACATGGAGTTCTTTGGGGTTTACCGCTTTCATGATGATCTCCTGAAATTAAAAATAATTTCATCCATCTATTCACGTCTACATAACAGAGTCACGGCAATTAATGCTGACATCATCCCGGCAGATTTTTGATGGATGATGTAGATGAGGCGAGCGGCAATTCAAGAATCGAGCTAATCTTTCGATAACGGACCCCTTTAGCCACACTCACCTCAAGAATAATTGTATACTAAATTACAGCTCTTTCAACTACTAATTTAGATGGTAGACCCCCTTGTTTATATTATTTTTTTTCTTGTTCATTCTTTTTATTTCTGGATAGGACAAACAGATTCTAAATGTTGTTTATCTAAATCAAAATCCATATTGTTTTTATAAAAAACTGTCAAAAATTTACAAATCTGCGAATAACTTTCTAATTTTTTGCTACTTTCTGGCCAACCATTAATATAAATATATTTATCTTCATAATATTTGTCTTTTATAAATATTTGAAACGTAATATGTTTATCTAATTGCTTCCCTTTTAAAATATAAAACTCCATCCATTTGTTTGAAATCTTTTGAACTCTTAAATTATCAGATGAAGAGTTTATCAACTTTTCATTTTTTTCATCCAAATTGAGATATTCAATAGTTATTTCATGTAAAAGGTTACTTTTACAATTATTTTTTACAGTTTTAAAATTCTTATCTTTAACATATGGTTTTTTAATAAAAGTCACTTCATTAAACATCAATCTTTGTAAATCTGGGATCAAACAATCAGATATTGT
>JBGCFT010000233.1:0-13685 GCA_045107085.1 Marinicellaceae bacterium
AATCTTTTTGAGTGATTTAAAAAGTAAAAGATGTAAAAGTGACGCTGGTCAACTGATCATTAAATATACAGAGTAGTCAAAATAATTGTTTAACAATCTAAAATAATTATAATTAATTTGATTGTTAAACAAGTCACTTGACCCGTATTTTTCCAATCAGCGCGACTGATTTATTAATTTTCATAAAACAACCACGTTTCTTCGAAGTTTCCTTTTGCCATTTCGATTCGGTTTCCATAAAAATATAGATGGCCACCATCGCCCCATAAAAAATCAGCGTTATTATCGCTGCTAAGTTGCAGCAATAAAGTCCATTCGCAAGCTTTTTCTTGCAATGTGAGCTGTTCATTTGAATTCGGTTCTGGAAATGAAAAGGCGGGTCGACCGGAAAGCACAGATGCAGAAAATAGTTCTGGAGGAGTGGATTGTATGAGTTCGGGATAGCCCATCAGTTGATTGTCGTGATTCTCAACAGATAGCAAGTTCAAAACTTCATTGTAATTATCACGTTCCGTTTTTGAAAGAGTTAACTGATCATAGGCAACCGAATGCTCATCTGGTAATGATCTTGCAATGGCTTTGGCTTTTAGCAAGCAAGGTTTAAAAAGTTCTGGTAAAACATCACCTTGATAAGTTGTTCTATTCAATTCAACTTTCGCATCAGCATAGATAACCTTCCAACCTCCACGGTGTTTTAAATCACTGCCAAGCATATAATCGGTATAATAGTAATCCTTGTCAAAAATGCCATCTTCAATTATTTCATTGCTAGTACCGATAAAAAACAACAACAATCCAGAAGGTGGTAGCTTAATATCAGGATTCATCGCATGCATTTCAGACAGATTAATTTGAGCCAAAAAACTCATTGGTCTTTCTTGCCATTTGGGCCAACCTTGATCCAATGGTAAATCAGGCCATCCTCCAAATCTGCTAGCAGCCAAATCAGGGGCACCTCTTTTGCCGGGCTCAAACCAACTACTTTTTTTAGCGGTTTTTGAAGTCAGTTTCACTGTCGGTGAATAGAATTGTTTCAATTGATTTTCAGCCTTATTCAACTTCGCTGTTTGAATGATTTTTTCAATGCTGGCTTTAGTCGTGAGTCTTATGGGTTTGCGTGCACCAGGTTTACCTTGTTCTGAAACGAAAACCTGCGCTTCATTATCAGGCAATGTATAATCGATAATTCGAACATTATTTTCCTCAGAAATTAACAACTGATCTCCAATAAATGCAAAAGCAGCAGGTATAAGGGAATTAATTCTAAATTCTCCTTGTTTTGCTTCAATCATAGTTTTATCTTCTAAGGATGCCACTGGCCAGCTTTCGCCACTCTCTAGATTGGTCACAATTAACTGAGAAATACGATGAATTTTTGAAGCCATCCATATTCCATCATCCGAAAGTTTAACTTTCGCCATATCATCTCGTTTACAACCTCTGTGTGGGTAATACACTTTGCTTTTTCCATTTGAGGTATCCATGATTTTTATGACTCCTTTATCACCGGAAAAACTCACCAATGCGGTCCCAAAACTTGCTTCAGTCGTCCAGTTGAATACTCCTTTTAATGCAGGATATGTCTTTTCACAAGTTACCTGATTATCATGAAAAACACTGATGTGATTTTCTCCAGCAGACACTCTGCCGTACTTGTTTGTCACAAATTCAGCTTGAAATTCTATGTCAGAGGAATAGGCTTGGCTGGTTGAACGCCTGAACAAACCAGTTTTTGCAGCAACACGATCATTTACAAAATGCATGTCACGATGGTTAGCATTATTGAAATAAACAAAAGTCTCCCCATCTGCTGACAAAGCTCTGGGGTTAATCACTCTTTGCAAGTCTAAACTATATGATGACTGTTCATTGAGTATGGTTTGGTTTACTACATCTACCACGCGATTAACATACTTGCATTTATTGTTACCTTCTTCGCATTCAAAGCCAATCACCAACCTACCATTTCTTGAAGCCAAACATGATCGGGGTACAAAAACTGCTGGTTTGTTTGCTTTTTCTGAATGTTGAGCATAAACCCATCCGCGTTCTTGATTGCCGACTTGGCTGATTTGTACCTTAGCAGATTCTTGAAGACGACGTGCCTCTTTTGTATTTGCACTTCTGTGAATGGTGCATAATTTAGTTATCTCTGTTAACGAATCACAATCTTGAATATGACCAATGGCAAAATAAGCGTGATCAGAAAATCGAGTGAATTCGCCTCCAACTTTGTGTTCACTAAAATATACCCCCAATAAAAAATCACCCTCTTGATTGAGCGGAAGTATATGCTTTTGATAAATCATGTGAATCCTTTTTTTTATTGAATAGTATTTAATGAGTATAACATTATCTAAGATTCAAAAACAATCAGACAGTATTGAGCTAATATTAAACCCCTTGACTAGAAATACTTTTTAAAAAGACAATAGAAAAGGAGGCATCTTGAATTCAAGAGTCAAGTGCAACACTAAAGATTCTGTTATTAATTTCCATCTCCATCATTTACTTTTTACTTTTAGCAGCCGTTTTATGCCACAACCACCTAAAGAATATAAACATAAAGACCATGACAAAAAACCATGGGATTAAATACACAATTTCTTCTAAAGTATCACTGAATCCATAGGCGAAATTTTCAGGAATATCCGTAATCGAACCAATGATTGAATCCCACATTGATTTATCCTTAGTCGCATGCATAAAAGTAATGGTCAATAAATCTCTTTCAACCCTTTTTTCTAATCTAGATTTGCTGTTTTGTAATTGTTCAATTTGATTTTGAGTGGTGGTGAGTTCTTTGGCAATCTTAACTAATGACTCCACATCATTGGCCGCTTTGATTTGAATTTCAAGCAATTTATCGCGGTATTGGGTGAGCATTTCTTTGCGTTTTTCTGTCTCTATAAATGATTTGGTTAAATCATCAATCGTTGTTGCTTGTTGGGTAATTTCACCTTGATCTTTGGCATGATTGATTAAAGTATTAACTCCACTTGAGTCAACCCGCATAATTATGGTCGAGCGTTCATAAGACCCATGACTAAAACTTGCTGATAAAACAGAACAATTAATGTCCGCATTGGACTGACACAATTGGATCGTCGAATTATAATGAGGCAATATTTCTTCTTCAATATGCTTAATCGTAACCTTGTGCTCGTATGCCAACATTTTATCTTTTTTGTCATTACTTTCATCTGAGCCATTTCTGATTTCAACAGGTTTAGCCGAACTAAAATTGTCTGAACTTTTAGAACAAGCCAATATTGAACCTAATAATACGCATAAAATAATGAATCTTGAAATTGAATTAAATTGAGATTTCATAATGGCCAGCTTTTAAGAAATAATGAATACTCATTACTATACTTTGTCAGCAGAAAAACTCAACTAATAAAAGATTTATCTGGGCAGTGAACTTTTTCCTAACAGTTAAGGGGTAGACTTTGTCCACCAATTCAAGATCAAAGCGATTAACCATGATGGTCAGAATATTGAAGAAGTTGAGCCGAGTTGACGAGCCACAACATGAGGTAAAAGAATTTTGTTGAATGATTTTTTATTGATGTTTATTTATGCCACTGACTACATTCATAGTGGCAAAGATTGGCTGTAAATATCTTAAATACTCTATTTTAAGATTTCAGATTCTCAAATCTTTATTATCTAATGACATGGAACAGTCTTTTTATGCCCAGTCATGTTAAATTATTTTATCACTTTTTTGCCATAACAAAATTAATCTTTTACCACACAGATTGGCCTGTGTAGCCCTTCATACCCCTATTTAATAACTCTTCGGTTGTTAAAAATCAATTTAACTTTAAGCTGATTGATAATTAAAAATAAGAGACAATCAAATGAAAAAAGTAGCATTTTTATTAATAATGGTTTCATTAAACTGTATTGCAGCCAGTATGGATGTTGTTATTACTGGTCAAAGGTTTGATGGAATACATCGAACACAAAACGGAGATTTTTTAGTTTCTACTGGTGAAATCGGTAACATAATACGTTTTGATGCGGAAGGCAATCAATCGGTTATATTATCAAATGGTGCATATTTTGTTAGTGTAGTTGAAGATACAGAGGGTAATATTTATGCATCAGATTTAGGGGCTGGTAGAATCATTAAAATCAATGCTAATGGTACTCAAGAAGTGTTTACATCAAGCATTCCCTCGCCTGCAAATATGGTTCAGGCAGCAGACGGGACTTTTTACGTTAGTTCGTTTCAGGACAATGGTGGAGTTTATCAAGCCAATCAATCTGGCGATTCAAGTGTATTAATTGATGGAAATTTAGCTACGCGATCCTTGGCCTCAACCTTCGATAGCGATGGAAATTTTTATGTGAGTAATTCAATAACCGCTGAAATTTTTCGGTATACGCCGAGTGGAGACTTTAGTTCTTTTGCTCAACTTCCAATTACTTCAGGGGCATTTCGTTTAGGTCATTTAGCTTTTGCTGATGGGTTTATCTATGCAACTGGATATTCAGATAATCGAGTCTATAGGGTGAGCCTCAATGGTGATGTTATTGTCGCAGTTGGTCCAGGTGCATTGGGAGAAGCTGGGACATTTGAGTTAAATGGTCCAGCAGGAATTTCAGCAGGCAATCAACCAGGTGAAATCTATGTCACCAATTATAACTCTGGAATAGTTAATCGAATACAATTAGATACAGTGCCTGAAAATGTTATTTCGCAACCTGCAGGCCTGAGTGGATCTTGGTTTGACCCCCAATTAGCTGGAGAAGGTTACAATGTAGTATACACAAATGAAAAACTATTGATTTATTTTTATGGTTACAATGATCAAGGTGAAAGAATGTGGTTAATCTCTGAACTATATGAAGGCGAAATGAATTTTGACGAAGTTATAAACTTAACTTTATTAGAATTAACAGGAGGCACATTTGCAGTTCCTGCATCGCCTGTAGATGATACGTCTGTATGGGGAACATTAGAAGTAACATTTAGTGATTGTAAAAATGGATTGTTTAAACTTGATGGAGTAGATGGTGAAAAAGTATCTAATGTGACTTTATTAGCGGGCATTACCGGAGTCATTTGTCTATAAACGCGAGCTTGATCAATTGATATTTTTAATAGAGACTTTTACATATTCTACGATTTATGCAAAAGTCTCTATTATTTTCAGTTTTAGATTTTGTTGATTTATTTAAGTATTAATTGCCAAGTCTAACCCTTAATTAATTCAAACTATCTGAATATAACTTGTTATCTGAAAAATATAAAACTTCATTTTCAAAAATATATTTATTAAAGATTGTTTTCTCTTTAAACATTAATTACCCTTAATTAAATTTTAAGATATATCCATTTGATCACATGAAGTTAAAACTGCCCTTATTAGTCCTTGTTTTTTGGATAATGCTCGCTGGTATCTACCTGATGAGTCTTTATTTAGATTCACTCAAGTATAAAACTGGATTTGAATTAACTGCACCTTTGGTTTTAACGACCGTGAGTGTTTACTCAATATGGAGTGGTTTGACCTGGGTGTTGTACTATTTTTTAAAAAAACCAGTGAGACAAGAGAAATATATTGTATGTGGATTTATATTTATTATCGGTTTAATTGTAGCCATTCCATTAATTAGTTTTTTTGACCAAGGATTATTTTCATTTTTTGATCTTCAGGGTTGGCCAGCTTTTGAAAACATGTTTAAAAATATTAGGTATGTTTCTGTTTTTTTTAACGCCGTTTTGTACCTTATTGTCTATATAGTGTGTGCTGGCGTTATTTATCAACAATATTCACAAGAAATGGCTCTCAAAGCGGTTGATTTGTCCAAACAAAAATCTGAAGCTGAGCTCAAATTAATTGAAACAAAAATGCAGGCAATACAATCACAATTAAGCCCTCATTTTTTATTTAATTGTCTCAATGCTATTTCTGCATTGACACGTATTTCAGAAAAAACTCAAGTTATTCAAGCAATAGCCAGGCTTGGTGATTTATTAAGATATGCAATAGCAGCCAGTCAAAAAACTTTCATCAGTTTAAATGAAGAACTTGAGTTTATAGAAAATTATATTAATCTACAAAAGTTACGTCTTGGCGATAAAATTGAATTTGAGAAATTGTATGAACCGCATATTCAACTCACACTTTGTCCGCCATTTATCTTACAAACATTAGTTGAAAATGCGATTGTCCATGGTTCAAGTGACGATGAAAAAATATTAAGTATAAAGGTCAGTATTAAAATTAAGGATAAATATTTAGTGTTTAATGTAAGCAACTCACTTTCAAAAGAGGTTCAGAAAAAACCAGAAAAAGGATTGGGTATCGCTATGGAAAATTTAAAAAAGCGTTTACATTTATTGTATTCAGATCGGTATTTAATAGAAAGTAACCATGATTTTAACCATTATATTGCCACAGTTAAACTTCCTTTAATAGACAGTGAAAAATACAATGGATAATATTAAAGCACTTATTGTTGATGATGAAGCTCTGGCTAGAGTTAATATTCGAGAAGCATTAGAACCCTATGAAAATTGGCAAATTGTTGGTGAATTGAATAGTGGAAAAGAATTGTTGTCAGTTTGTGATAAAACACGACCTGATGTCGTTTTTCTTGATATACAAATGCCAGGAGTCGATGGAATAAACTTAGCTAAAAAGCTAATTGAGAGCCAATTTGATCCTTATGTTATTTTTGTGACAGCCTATGATGAATATGCTGTTAATGCCTTTGAACTGTGTGCATTTGATTACTTATTAAAACCATTTGATGATGAAAGACTTTTAAAAACCATTCAACGTTTTGAATCTTATTTAAATCAAAATAATGGCTTAAAGCCTCTTCAAAAATGGCAAAAAAACCAATTAAATTCTAATAAAAATCTCGATAAATTAATTATTCGATCCATAGGATCTATTCGAATAATTGCTATTGATAATGTCTCTTGTTTTTACGCTAGCGGTAATTATGTTGAGGTTTATCACAATGAAGGCATGCACCTTCACCGCGTTTCGTTGAGTTTTTTAGAGACAAGATTAAACCCAGAAGAATTTGTAAGAGTTCACCGCTCAGCTATCGTAAAACTGACTGAAATAAAAGAACTAAACACCTTAGATGATAATACCTGTGAATTGCTGATTTCTAATGGCGAATGTGTCAAAGTTAGTTCAAGTTATAAAATAAAGTTATTTAAAACATTGGGAATCAATTAAACTTCTTCAATATAAAGAAAAGATAAATGAACGCCCCCACAGGCTTCAAGTATTTATTAATAGTTTTATAACTTGATTAATATGTTATTTTGAAATATGCTAATAAAAAATAATAAACTAATTTTTAACAATACTTTGAGGTAATAAAACAAGAGCGTTTAATACAGCTATTAGTAACGGTGTTACCGCTTCAAATAGTGGATTTACTATTTGGTCTAATGTATCAGATGCTCGATTTAAAACAAACAGTAAAGAAGATATTTCTGGAATTGAGTTTATTCAAAAACTCCACCCAGTATCCTATCAATTGAATATGGGTGCAATAGCAAATTTTCATAATACTAAAACTGAATTGCGTCTTGCAAAAAGTGAAGTCTTGAAATCTGCTGAAATTCAAACTGGGTTTGTAGCTCAAGAAGTTGAAGTCGCTGCTACAAGTTTAGGGTGTGATTTTCATGGCATAGATAAGCCAAAAAACAACAGTTCTCATTATGGTTTACGATATGCCGAATTTGTGGTGCCATTTGTTAAAGCCGTACAAGAGTTGTCTGATTCGAATCAACAATTGAAGGTAGGAAATCAATTATTAAAAGCTGAAGATCAACAATTTAAAGAAAGATTGGATGCTATTGAACAATTGTTGTTAAATCAAGCTAAGTAAAGTTTGTGAACTTGTTTTTAAGGAGAATTAATGTGAAAACATCAAAAAAACTAATCTATACAATTGTAATAAGCCTAGTTATAAGCCAAGCCTATGCACAATATGAAATTAAAAAATACAGTATAAATAATGGCGGCGGCAAACTAACCGGCGGTAGTTATGAACTCAATGCCAGTATCGGGCAAACCGATGCCAGTGCTACTATGTCGAATGGAGCTTATTCACTGGATAGTGGCTTTTGGCATCAGAATAATGATTTAATCTTTAAAAACACGTTCGAGTGATATTAAAACACTTTAATAATGGGGAAAAACAAAATGAAAACAAAACTAATTAGCTTGATCCTATTGATGCTTACATGTATCAATATCCAGGCAACAGTCGATTCCACTTTTACTTATCAAGGGGAACTCACTGATAGTGGATCGCCAGCACAAGGGACTTATGACATCACTATTAATGCTTTTGACAATGATAGTGCTTCTGGAACTGCGCTTTCTTCTTCAGTTCACACAGATATATCTGTTAATGCTGGCTTATTTACCATTCAAGAAGTTGATCTTGGCTCTATGATTTACGACGGCATGGATTTATGGTTACAAATACAAGTAAAAAAATCAGCAGAAGCCAGTTTCACCGCATTGTCCCCATTACAAAAGATGCGGTCGGTTCCTTATGCCAGTTCATTAATCGACAAAGGTGCCGTTGATGGTCAGGTTTTGACTTTTAATGTTGTTACTGGTTGGCAGCCTTCAACACCAATGGTTGCTAACTCTGTATTAAATGGTACCAACTTAACTATCGGTATAACAGGTGGTACCAGCCAAGTTATAGACTTATCTACATTGCAAGGGGCAACAAGCCTTAATGATTTAAGCGATGGAAAATCGGATGCCAATTTTTCAAATGTTTATCTTGGATCTGGAGCTGGAGCTGCATCATTCAATGGTAATGCTGATAATGGAAATGTTGGAATAGGAGAAACTGCCTTGTTTAGTAATCTAATTGATGGACGTGCAAATGTGGCTGTTGGATCTAGTGCTCTGTTCAGTAATACCTCAGGAGATAGTAATACAGGAATTGGTAGTAGTTCACTTTTTAGTAATACAACCGCAAGTAATAATACCGCAATTGGTTCACAGTCTCTTAGATTAAATTCAACAGGTGCTAGCAATACAGCAAATGGGTTTAGCTCACTTTACAATAATGATACAGGGGATTTCAATACAGCCAGTGGTTCTAACTCTCTTTTAGCGAATACAATTGGATCAGGCAATACAAGCAGTGGTGCTGACTCGATGTTTAATAATATATCAGGAAATGATAATACTGCTTTTGGAGTCGCTTCGCTACGTGCCAATACAACTGCAAGTGAAAACACCGCTATTGGAGCCTTCTCATTAAACGCTAATACTTCAACAGCGTTACGTAATAGTGCTCTTGGTTCAAGTTCGCTAAGGAGAAACACATTAGGGTTTGATAATACGGCTATTGGAGCCTATTCGCTTCAAAACAATATAGATGGAGATAGAAATGTTGCTGTTGGAAGTTTTGCACTTTCGGCTAATACAACCGGTGGTAATAATACAGCATTAGGTTATGATGCCTTTGTTACAGGTAATTTTTTTAATTCAACCGCAATTGGGGCCTTTGCACAACCCAATGCATCAGATACTGTAAGAATTGGCAACTCAACTATAGCAACTATAGGTGGCTTTGCTAATTGGACTAATGTTTCCGATGCGCGCTTTAAAAAAAATGTAAAACAAGATGTTCCAGGTTTGGTTTTCATTAACATGTTACGCCCTGTTTCTTATCAGCTTGATATGGATGCTATTGCTGCATTTAATAAGACTCCAGATGATGCACGTCTAGCAAACAGTGAAATCTTGAAAGCCTCAGAAATCCAAACTGGGTTTGTAGCTCAAGAAGTTGAAGCCGCCGCTACAAGTTTAGGATTTGATTTTCATGGCATAGATAAGCCAAAAAACAACAGCTCTCATTATGGTTTACGATATGCCGAATTTGTGGTGCCATTAGTTAAAGCCGTACAAGAGTTGTCTGATTCGAATCAACAATTGAAGGCAGAAAATCAACTTTTAAAAGATCGTTTGGATCATATTGAGCGATTATTAACTAAGTAAATTTCACTAATTTCAGTAGAAGAAAAGAAACATAAGATGGAACTACAACGTGATTATAAGATTAATGGGTCAAATGACTTGTTCATGAATCAAATTCGATTGTAATCAGCGGGGTGTTCAGTCATTACTTACATCAGCACCAGTGTTGCCATTACTATTTACATTAAGTAAAAATAGAGAAATATATTGAATAGACGGCTTTAATGGCAATAAAGAATTAGCAAAATCAGTCAATCATATGCTAGTCGTTGGATTTTATTTGCTTAACATAGGGTTTGTATTGCTCCGTTTAAAAAACCAATAGTCTTATTATCGACATTGAAACCATGATTGTCTATTTAAGCTCTAGTATTGGATTTGTATTGCTTGTAATGGGTGCCTTTCACTTTTTTAATATGGTTGTCATTCATAGATTTAGAGAATCAGGTTTAAGAAAAGCCGAACAAAAACTCTTTTAGTTTAAATTCAAATAACTAATTTAACGATGATGAATAAAAGGGTAGATCGCCCTTTTATTCTTTTACTAAGTTACATTACTTAAGTAGAATCATGATTTTTTGATAGGCTAATTTTATTTTTTCTTTTGGCGTTAAGACAATGGCATTCCCAATTAAGACCAAAATAAATCCTATGATGATGTTTTCAGTCAACTTAAATCCTTCAAAGAAGCTACTTAATATAACAGCGACAATAGGAAATAATATAATCAGATAACTGGCTTTTTCTGCTCCCATACTTTTTAATAAACTAAAATAGGTAGCAAAAGCTATCACTGATCCAAATAATGCCAAATACAACAATGAAATGACATAACTTGGTTCTGTCGAAAAGTTAAACGGGCTACCGTTAAATAGGGCAAAAACCATCAAAAGGATCGAGCCGTAACTCATCCCCCAGGCGTTAACAGCAAAAATGTTTAAATTAGAATTGGAGTTTCTAACACTGATCATGTTGCCAAATGATGCCACCAATGCACCAATTAACGCAAGTATTAATCCCCAAAGTGTACCTTTGGAAAGATTGATTGAATTTATATCATTCCAAAATAATGTCACAATACCGATCAACCCCATCAGTGCACCTGCATAGATTCTTTTGGCAATGGGTTTTCCAAAAAAGAGGCGAGTATTAATAATATTCATCAGCAATAAAGTAGAGAAGGCGATGGATGTCATGGCTGAGTTCAAATAATTTTGAGCATAATACAAGATAGTATAATTGGCAGAAAAATTACCTAAAGCCAACAACACAATATATCCATGGTTTTTCAAGCTGAACGATAACGGTATTCTTTTCCATAAACAATAACCCCACATAATCATTGCAGCCAAGCCGAATCGGTAAAATAACGATACTTCAACAGCCACTTCGCCCAGTTGAAACTCTATAGCAAACCAAGTCGAACCCCAAATCAAGACGGTCAATGTATATAAGATACTGTTTTTCATGTGACACCTTTTTTATAAATAGATGGGTTCATTATAGAAAAAATCTGACAACTAAACAGATACAGAAATATAATAATGCAACATATACAGATATGTGATAAAATATCATTTTAATTATTCAGAGTTGCGCATGTCACAAGCCTTAAACAAAGAAAGTGAACAATATCTTTATCAACAAGTCATTGAGATGATAAAAAAAATGCAAGACTCCGGAACATTAAGAATAGGAGATAAGTTGCCTTCACTGAGAAAACTCAGTCAACAGTTAAATGTGAGTATACCCACAGTTAAATTGGCATATTTAGAACTTGAAAGGCAAGATCTCATTGTTGCCCGGCCAAAGTCAGGTTATTTTATGAAAAGTCAACCAAATTTATTGGCTGTACCAAGAAGGTCTCGCTTAACTAAAGACCCGATTAAGGTCGACCGCCAGCATTTTATTGAGCATATTTTCAATGCCGTTGATAATCCAAACATGGTGCCATTAGGCATATCTGCCCCAACTGCTGCCTATTCAGCAGAAAAAGCCTTGGCAAGAATCATGCGCCAAGTATTATCTAAAGCCGGAGCAAAAGCGGTGAGCTATGCGCCAATGGATGGTTATCCTCCATTAAAAAGACAATTGGCCATGCGTTACTTTGATTATGGGTTGCAAGTTGATCAAAGCGAAATAATTATCACCAATGGAGCACAAGAAGCCATAGCAATTGCCCTAAAATGCGTGGCAAAACCAGGTGATGTGATTGCTATTGAATCGCCTTGCTATTTTGGAATCATTGAATTAGTTGAATCATTAGGTATGTTGGCAGTTGAAATTCCATTATGTCCTAATGATGGTATCTGGTATCAAGATTTAGAAAAAAGCATAAAAAAACACAACATCAAAGCCTGTGTATTCTCAACTTCTGTGAATAATCCACTGGGATCTTATATGACAGAAGCCAAAAAAAAGCAAGTGGTTGAACTGTTAGAAAAACATAATATACCGATGATTGAAGATGATGTTTATGGCGATTTATACTTTACAGAAAAGCGTGGCATGCCTGCGCAAAAATATGCAAAAAAAGGATTGGTTTTGTCGTGTAGTTCGTTTTCAAAAACAGCCGCACCAGGGTACAGGATTGGCTGGTTAATTGCTGGAAAATATGCAAAAAAAGCCAAAGTAATCAAACGAGCGCTTTCATGCTCTTCATCCTTGATTAATCAATGGACCTTGGCGGAGTATATTGCAGGCCATCAATACGATCGTTATTTAATTAAATTACGAGAGATCTTAAAATGTAATAAAGACCGTATGTTAGCAAAAATTCAATGTGTATTTCCTAAAGAGACGCAAGTGACAAACCCACAAGGTGGTGCTGTCTTGTGGTTGAAATTACCCAACAATAAAGATGCTAAAGAGTTATTTTATGAGGCTTTAGAGCAAAACATTAGTATTATACCTGGAGATGTTTTTTCACCCAGTAATCGATATAAACACTTTATTCGATTAAGTTATGGTATTCCTTGGGATACCAACATTGAAATGGCATTAGAAAATTTAAGCAAAATGTGTAATTCTTGAATTTGCAAAGAAGTTACCTCTTTACTTAGTTAAAACCATTTTTGAAAACTTTCAGATAATAATTGTTCATACGATAAATAATCAAAATCCAGTAAAGTATCCATATACTTGTTATTTAGTCCAGCTGCTTGTATAACCTGATTATAAAATTCAGACCACTTAAATCATGATTGTTAATAAAAGATTGATTTATTTCATGATTGATATACGTAAAATCAATCCATTGTAGATCCTGTGAGCATTCTTGGCATTTCCTGACAAATAGTTCTGCATTATTCATTAAACAATCCGATTTTAGTGTTTTTTTAAAGTCAATTTTTAATAATTTTATCATTAAAAAATAGTAATTGATAGACTGCGAATAGGATAAAAATGGCTTTGAACTATCTTGAATATAACACTCAAGAGTTCAAACAAATAGCCGCACAATAAAGTTGTGATACAATTCCAATAACTCACTCAAAAATTAAAGAATCAACCATGGAACTTAAATCAAGTTACGTTATCGCAGTTGCTGATCAATTATCATTTGTATCTGCTTTTTTAGGCGGGGTATCTGCCACTATTCTTCTTAGTAGAATAATAAAGGACACTCACTTTGAAAAGAATACAATCAAGCTGAAATAGAAGTATTTTGGCTTGATTTTCTTTCGA
>JBGCFT010000234.1:0-9312 GCA_045107085.1 Marinicellaceae bacterium
TTTTTTTTCAGCGCGTTTGGCCTCCATTTCAATGGCCTGTTTTTTTTCACTTTCTACTTCTTTTGGAACTTCCAAACAAATTCCGCCTAGATTTCCTGCTCGATACTCATGTATTACAATGCTTGATACTTTATGCAAGTCCAACATTTTTCGGGCCTTGATACAGCCTCTTTTAGCTCCAATTTGCTCAAGTATTGAATACTCATCATCTGCTAATTCATCAATTTGGAACCTTATTTTTAATACAGAGGGATAGGCTTTCATTAAATAACCAATTAAATAAAATGCAATGTCCTCATGACTCATGGCTGTTTCTTTAATTGCTCCTGTAATGGCTAACCGAAAAGCCCAATTTTCATGTGCGATACGGGGCCACAACATTCCTGGTGTATCAAAAAAAGTGATGTCCTCTGATATTTTAATGCGTTGCTGTCCCTTTGTAACAGCGGGCTCATTGCCAGTCTTAGCAACAGTTCTTTGCGCTAAAATATTAATTATTGTTGATTTACCTACATTAGGTATGCCCATTATCATAGCTGTTATGAATTGGTGATCACCTTTATTGGGGATCATTTTTCTGCAGAGTTCTAATATACTTTTGACTTTATCAGACTGTTTTGTGGTTAAAGCTATGGTTTTTATATTTTCATTTTTTTCTAAATATGTTTGCCATTGTTCAACAACCTGCGTATCAGCTAAATCGGATTTATTTAATACTTTAATGGAAGGCTTTTGAGAGGCAAATTCCATTAACAAAGGATTTTGACTACTGAATGGAATGCGTGCATCCAAAATTTCTATGACAATATCTATTTCAGGCAAACGATTTTTTATTTCCTTTCCTGCCTTGTACATGTGCCCTGGGAACCACTGAATTGCCATTTTTAAATCTCACAAAAATTAAGGTTTCAGATTTTAAACTTTATTGTGTTTCAAATCCATCTTTAAAAATCAAATCGTTTTGAGTCAAGACTCTGACTGAATTGTCTTGGCGAGAGGCGACCAAAACATCTAAAAAACCGTCTTGGTCCATATCTGTTGCATAAACTGAAATGGCTCCCAGTGCATTTTGAAATATTGTTTCTGTTAAAAATATACCTGTTCCATTGTTTCTGTGCACCCTCACTGAGGAATCAAGGCCTGATGCTGAGATAATATCTAAATCTCCATCATTATCAATATCTTTTAAATCAACAGCTTGAGCTTCTTGTGCATCATCAAAAACCAGATGGGTTTTAAATTTAAATTGACCCATATTTTCAAACCATCGAATACTGTTATCCTGTTTCGATGCTGCTACAACATCTATGTCTCCATCATTGTCCATGTCAGCTGATGTCACAAAAAAAGCTTGTTGTGCTCCATTTATCAGAACATGTTTTGTAAAAATATGACTGCCATTATTCTCATAAACCTCGATTGAATCACCGAAAAAATTAGCGACCATGACATCCGCCATTCCATTACCATTTAAATCATTAGCGTGCACAGATATTGCACCATCTGCAGTGGACGTAATAATGTGTGGGATATAGTTGTTATTATCTAATTCAAACCAACGCACAGTATCATCCAAACTTGATGCGCCAATTATATCCATTACTCCATCATTATTAATGTCAGCGTGATAAACACCGGCAGCATTATTTGCTCCATCAAAGACCAATGATTGAGTAAAATTTCCGTCTCCATTATTGTTCAGAAGCCAAAACGAATCATCCCATGCACCACTAGAAATCAAATCAATGTCTCCATCTTTATCAATATCAGTACCAGCTAAAGAACGTGCCCCATCAATTTGGGTTGTGATAATGTGTTCAATATAGCCGCTTTTTGTATTTTCCATCCAGCGCACAGTATCATCTGTACTCGACACATTAACAATATCCTGATCACCATCTTTGTCTAAGTCATTGGCAATAATGGCATTAGATCCTTCTGAAATATTTAAATAGGCTATTTTGCCAGTAAAAAATGTTTGGTTATTTAAAAATATACGAATTTTTTTATCAAAAAAGGTTTCACTGACAATGTCTTTTTGTCCATCGTTATTGGTATCACTGATAAAGATAGAAACCAATCCATCTAAATCATTTGAAACAATAAACTCTGTGAACTGTTGTGATCCATTATTTTCATACCAACGCAAAACACCATCAATCGATGAGTTACCAACTATATCCATATCTCCATCATTATCTAAATCAGCTGCTTTAACTTCTCTGGCTCCATTGGCAACAAAAGGTAGTATGTGCTTAGTATAAGTACCATTATTATTTTCATACCATTGGTAAGAGTCATCAAGTGATGCCGCTGACAAAATATCCAAATCCAAGTCATTATCCATATCAGCAATACTGACTGAACGGACATCCATTGCTTGATCATCGATGATTATTTTTTCAAATTTTGGCAATGAATTCTGAAATAAAATAACTTGATTATCGCTACTAGATGCCACAATAAAATCGTATTTTCCATCTGAATTGATATCACCACTCGTGATTTTTCTGATACCTAAGACTTCTTTTGCGATTATGTCTTGTGAAAAATCTCCTGAATCATTCTGAAAATGAACATATACAATTTCATCTTCAAAAGAGCCAGATACCACATCCAGCATTCCATCTTGGTTGAAATCAGCGACATCAAACGCACTGACCACATTAACAGCATTGGAAATAAGATGAACAGGCCATTGATTGCTATTTGTGTTTTCGAACCACCTGATAGAATCATCATTAATTGAAGAAACCAACACATCCAAATCATTGTCGTTGTCTACATCTGCAACTTTCAATGTCAACGCACCAAGCGCTTCAGTGAAAATGTAATGCTCAATATATTCGAGATTATTATTATTTTCATACCACCTGACATGGCCATCATCAATCGAAATTGCCACCAAATCTTGAAACCCATCGGTATTTATATCAGCAACAACTACATCGACAGGACCATTCATAGATGGCCCCAATAAATCATTATTTGACCATTTCCCTTGTAACTCAGCGCAACACAGTGCACTGTAAAAAAATGATATGAAAGTGGTGATTCTGAGCATTTTGATAATTAATGTTATGTTTTATACTAATATTGACCTTATTATAAACAAATTGTATGCAAATATTATCGGTTATTTTCTCGATAATGATAAAATGCTAAGTTATTTCTAGCATTTACAATAAATTCCATTATGAATTACGATCAAACATATGATGTCATAGTAGTCGGTGGCGGCCATGCAGGAACGGAAGCTGCTTTGGCTTCTGCTCGCATGGGAGCTTCTACTTTATTATTAACTCACAATATTGAAACCATTGGACAAATGAGTTGTAATCCTGCTATAGGTGGAATTGGAAAAGGTCATTTAGTTAAAGAGATTGATGCCATGGGTGGAATAATGGCACAAGCCACTGATCATGCTGGCATTCAATGGCGAACACTCAATTCAAGAAAAGGACCTGCTGTGCGAGCAACGCGCGCGCAATGTGATAGAACTTTATATAAAAATTTCATTCGTAAAACTGTAGAACATCAAGATAACCTGCAAATATTTCAACAAGCCGTAGATGATTTAATCATTGAAAACGGAAAAGTGACTGCCTGTGTTACACAAATGGGTTTAATTTTTCAAGCCAAAACAGTCATATTAACAGTTGGCACTTTTTTAGATGGAAAAATCCATATTGGCATGTCAAATCATCAAGGCGGTCGAGCTGGTGATCCTCCAGCAAAGGCACTTGCGGTAAAATTGAGAAAATTACCATTTGAAGTGGGGCGTTTAAAAACGGGTACCCCAGCTAGAATAGATGGAAATAGTGTCGACTTTACGGTAATGGAAGAACAACCTGGCGATGAAAAAGTCCCAGTTTTTTCTTATTTAGGCAGTCTTGATGATCACCCAAGTCAAATATCTTGTTACATCACTCACACTAATGAAAAAACCCATGATTTTATTCGTGGAGGATTAGATCGTTCTCCTATGTATTCAGGTGTTATTGAAGGCAATGGACCACGTTATTGCCCATCAATTGAAGACAAAATTATGCGTTTTGCTGACAAAGATTCACACCAAATTTTTGTGGAACCAGAAGGCCTTGAAACAACCGAGTTATACCCAAATGGAATATCAACCAGTTTGCCATTTGATATTCAACTTGATTTTATTCGTTCAATCAAAGGTTTTGAAAAAGCACATATCACACGCCCAGGATATGCCATTGAATATGATTATTTTGATCCCAGAGGATTAAATGATTCGTTAGAAACCAAATATGTTAAAGGTTTGTTCTTTGCTGGTCAAATAAATGGAACAACCGGATATGAGGAAGCCGCAGCTCAAGGGTTAATTGCAGGTATGAATGCCGCTTTAATAACACAAGAAAAACCTACTTGGTGCCCTGCTCGATCCGAAGCCTATATCGGAGTGCTTATTGACGACCTCATTACAAAAGGCACAAATGAACCCTACCGCATGTTTACATCGCGTGCAGAATACCGTTTATTATTGAGAGAAGACAATGCAGATATGCGCTTAACTCCCAAAGCACGTGAATTAGGATTGGTTGATGATAACCGTTGGAAATTATTTAATCATAAAAAAGAAGCGGTTGATAATGAATTAAAATACCTGCGTTCAATTTGGGTTTCTCCACACAATGAAATGGGTAAAATATTCATGGAAATGTATACAGACATTCCCATGACCAAAGAAG
This sequence comes from Marinicellaceae bacterium, assembly GCA_045107085.1. Taxonomy (GTDB): domain Bacteria; phylum Pseudomonadota; class Gammaproteobacteria; order Xanthomonadales; family Marinicellaceae; genus NORP309. Next base: position 4,719 of record JBGCFT010000234.1, read on the forward strand.
TTAATGCCTATGATTTATTAAGAAGACCTCAAATTAATTATGCAATGCTAGCTAAGGTCGATGGTCTGACTTCAAATTTAACAGATGAAAAAGTGATAGAGCAAATTGAGATACATGCTCAATATTCCGGTTATATGGAAAGGCAATTATTAGAAATTGAAAAATCTAAAGCCCAAGAAAACAAAAATATTCCAGATCAATTTGATTATCAATCAGTAACGGGTTTAAGCGCTGAATTAACAGAAAAACTGACACTGACTAAGCCACAAACTCTTGGACAAGCCACGCGTGTTCAAGGCATGACACCTGCAGCCATTTCATTGTTAATGGTTCACTTAAAAAGAGTCAGTTAAATTATGTATGAGTTATTTATTATTTTTGTCATACTCATTGGCTGCATAGGATTGATGTTGTATTTTGTTGGATGGATTAATTGTATTTTTATGGCATTGGGAAAGGATAAAAAAATACAAGCCGTTGTAATTTTTATCGTCAATCCGATTGCTATTTATTTTTGTATGCAAAACTGGCAAGATGAAAAAAAACAAGGGCTGCAAATGATCTGTGGATTATTAATTATGGTTGTGACAGTTATCCCATCGTATCTTTATATTCAATCTTTAAAATAATTCCACAATAAAGATAAAACAGTTATTGAATGGATCAGTGCATTTAAAGTAAAATTTTAAGCATGCCAAATATAATTAAACTATTTAATCAAAATAAACAATGGGCGCATGACATAAAAGCCCAAAATCCCAACTTTTTTAAAGACCTCAGCAAACAACAAGATCCAGAATTCTTATGGATTGGATGCTCAGATAGTCGAGTACCCGCCAATCAAATTATTAACTTGGCACCTGGTGAAGTTTTTGTTCACAGAAACATAGCCAATGTCGTGGTACACACGGATTTTAATTGCCTTTCAGTTATTCAGTATGCGGTTGAAATTCTCAAGGTTAAACACATCATTGTTTGTGGTCATTATGGATGTGGTGGAATTGAAGCCGCTTTGCATAACAGCATTAATGGCTACAAAACTAAAGAGGTGAGTTTAATCAATAATTGGTTATCACACATTGAGGATGTTAAACGTTTTCATCAAGAAAAGTTTGAAAATTTATCAAAAAATCAACAAGCCAATTTGCTTTGTGAATTAAATGTGATCGAGCAAGTTAAAAATGTGTGCAACACCTCAATTGTCAATAAAGCATGGAATACAGGATCAGAGCTCAGTGTTCATGGCTGGATATATGACTTAAAAAACGGCCTAATTAATGAGCTAACTAAACGCATCGTTTCGAATAAAACCGAAGATAAATAACAAATAGTCAACGATATTTTGTGTAGAAGTCATGTACCCAATGCAACTGAGCTTCATGTTTTTCAGCAATTTCTAATAATTCCTTGGGTGTGTTTTTTGGCCAATCGAGACCATATCCATCTGCTTGGCACAGAGGAGCTAACAGTGAAGCAGCCGCTAAATCAGCTCTTGAAAACTCATCTCCTGCTAAAAATGCATTGCTTTGTAAATGATTATGTATTTTTTCGATAGCACGTTCCATTCTGCTCAAGGATTCTTTAAATGTATCATCATTAATTTTCATAAAATAACGCATTTTGGATTGCAGTTTATTAAAGCCTAACTTCATTAAAAGTGTCCCATACCAGGGACCTTCATGGGTAAAAAAAGGAATAACAATATCAGGACGATCCAATAAAATATGATAACACACACGTCGAACATGAATACCCAATTCCTTGTCGGCGTATTTTTCCCATTCCAATGCTTGTTGCTTAATCACTTCATCTTTAGGCGTTAGACTTTTTTGAGGATATTTATCTTCCAGATAAGTAATAATATCTTCAGAGTTTTGAATTTTATGATCCCCATCAATTAACAATGGAACAGATGAAGTCTTAGCCAATCTGGTTGTTGTTTTAATATGCAACCCAGGCAGTAAATTAATTTTTTCATATTCAATGTCTTTATAATCTAGAGTCCATCGAATTTTTTCACAATAATGTGAAATTGGGAATTGATAAAGTTTAATCATAATATTTAATCAACTGATGGCCTAATTTAAATCTATTGCGTATTCTTTGAGCAATTCAATAGGAATAATCTCTAATGCTTTAATATGAGTTCTGGTAACATAAACTTTAGGCGCTCTCTGATTTTTATGAGCTTGCAACCACCTTGATGCACATAAACACCAATTATCGCCATCTTTCAAACCTTCAAAACCAAATTGTGGAGCTGGAGTAGATAAATCATTGCCCATAAATCGGGTAAATTCTAAAAACTCTTTTGTAACCTGCACACAAACAGTATGAGAACCTGCGTCTTCATCACACGTATTACATTTGCCATCTCGGAAAAAGCCTGTTTTGGGATTTTCACCACAGGTTTGTAAAACCTCGCCAAGTACATTTATTGATTGATCAATTTTCATTTTATTATCAACAATTATAATTATACTTAGTATAAACCATCTTGAACTCAATAACTAAGTGTAACACTCCAATCTCTAGATTTTACTTTAATATGGAGTTTAAGATCGCACGTAAAAATTCGTTTGACTAAGATTTTTTTAGCAGAAGGATATTTTAATCGGCGATGTTATTGACACAGAAAACGACACCACATTTGTGAACAAAGAAGCCGAACGCCGAATCGGTGAAAACCTCAGCGCAGAACTCAGGTTGCGCGCCTTAACCAATGTTGACGAAACCGATAGCGCCTATGCATTTGCCAAAGACGATTATGTCCAACTGGCATTGATCTGGTATTTTTGATGATTGTGATTGTTGGTTGGCGCTGAGGCACGAAGCCCAACGTTGTATTTTTATTTAATAATTGTGAATACTGTTTTGAACTCACAAGCATAGTCAATTTTACTCGCTACGAAGGTTCATTCTCTAACATTTTAAGGCATTTTTTATAGGCTTTGATATTAAACTTATATGGCCCAACATCATCAAACCAGTCGACCTTATCACCAATCCTCGGCTCCCAACTATAATCTGATTGATCCAAGCCCAACCGATGCCAAACTACACAATCTTCTATCACCTCTACTTCAGACACTATAACCGTACACCACAAATCTTGATCATCTGGACAAACTAAAACAGGAGCAATTACTTTTTCAATATCTTTTGATAAAAGTAAGGCAAGACTAAATTGCTTATCTTGAGGTCTATCCAACCAAGACAATGAAGGCACCAAACCAATATAATCATCCGAACTTAATAATTCACACAACATTACATCTAACGGTTTTCCATCAATTGCAAAAACTAAGTGAGCCATATCAGCAAACTTTGTTTTATATGATAGTGATTCTATTTTATTCATTTTCTTCTCTTTTTAGTGATATTAAATTCTAACACATGGGTTTATAGGACTAAAAAGTTCTATCACCAAATCTTAAAATAATATAAATCCATATTCCGAAGGAGGAACGACTTCGGCAATCTATATTAATTTACAGGTATACCATGAGATTTCGACGTCTCAGAGCTCCTCGCAATTACAGTGTTGTAGGTTGGTACTGAGGCACGAAGCCCAACTTTTAATGTTTATATAATAATTGTGATTACAGTGTTGGGCTGCGCAAGCTTAACCCAACCTACAAGTTATTTTTCTAATGATTTAACAAGATAACCATTGGTATCATAACCAACCACATCTGGTTTTGAATCTTCTAATTCTTCATCATTCATCAGTCTTCGAATTTCAGATCGCGATTTTGGATAGACATCGTTTGTTAATAAGAATTTCTCTATCTCTACTATACTTGAATATTTTATGTAAACATCTATTCTTTTAGATGAACCAAAATACGCATCTGGAATAAAAATATAGTTACGACCATTTAACACCTTAATTATAAGTTCAATTATTTCAGTTAAAATTGTTTGAATTTCAGCATTATAACTAAACCAAGATAATTCAAGATTATGACCTATATCAATATTACATAGATTATTATTGAGAAAGAACAAATTAATTCCGTATGGACCTTTTAATACAGGATTAACTTTGTTGTTGATATTAGTTGATGACAAAACCCAATTTGAAATTGAATTAATATTTGAGATTGCACCATTCATATAGTATTGATTTAAAACTTTGTTGTGAATAAAAAATATTTTATAACAACAAGTTTCTAATAATCTTGGAAAATCTTTTATGTCTTTATTATTATATTCTGTAATTATGTTTGTGTTTATATCCATTTTAATCTGTCCGAATTATTTTAATCTTTTAAACTTTTCTAAATCTTGAAAAAACAATGCATTAGGGTGAACCAGTTTATTCTTCATCTCTTGCATATGCGCTTGTTGTTCTTTTTTATCTTGTCTCAATTGTCTACGACAAGCTTTGCAACGAACCGCTCTGGCATCGATGTGGCCTTTACATTCTTCAAAATAAAACTTTTGTTGTCTGGCTGTCCATATTTCATCAACTCCACAATCCCTGCATCTAAATTCAATTTCATCATAGTAATCAGGCAGACCGCCGTATGAATTGATATGACCTAATTTAGAATGATCGGCTTTTAAGCGACCATAAACCATTTGTTGT
>JBGCFT010000235.1:0-3234 GCA_045107085.1 Marinicellaceae bacterium
GCACATGCCATTAAACTTGAGGGTGCAAAAGGAAACCTTGATTTAATCACCCACATAGTCGATTCTGGTATTCCTGTAATGGGGCATATTGGTTTAACTCCACAAGCTGTTAATTCATTAGGTGGCTACAAAGTACAAGGAAAACTTGATCAAGATAAACTCAGAATTTTCCAAGAAGCAAAAGCGCTAGAAAAAGCGGGTTGTTTTGCAATAGTATTAGAATGTGTGCCCAATGAATTAGCAGAAAAAATTACAAAAGAAACAGATATTATTACAGTAGGCATAGGAGCAGGCAATAAAGTAGATGGTCAAGTTTTAGTTATCAATGATATGTTAGGAATGTCATCTGATTTTAAACCAAAATTTGTAAGGCAATATTTAAATGCTGAAAATCTATTTTTACAAGCTTTTAATGCATTTAATAATGATGTTAAAACCAATACATTCCCGTCTAGAAATGAGAGCTATCAGTGAAAATAATTCAATCAATTGAAAGTCTCAATGAATATACTAACCAAACTTACCCACAAGAGATTGGTTTTGTTCCTACTATGGGAGCCCTTCATCTTGGACATGTCTCACTGATTGCACAATCCATAAAAGAAAATTCAATTACTGTGGTGAGTATTTTTATTAATCCGACTCAATTTGATCAAAAAAATGATCTGACACATTATCCGAAAGAAACAGACAAAGATTTAGACAAACTCAGAAATCTAGGTATAGATGCTGTGTTTCTTCCCAAGTATAACGAAATTTATCATGACAACTATAACTTTAGAATTCATGAAAATCAGTTAAGTAATCAATATTGTGGCGCACATAGAAAAGGTCATTTCGATGGCGTATTAACAGTCGTGATGAAGTTATTTAACTTGGTAAAACCAACCAGGGCTTATTTTGGTGAAAAAGATTACCAACAACTTTCCTTAATTAAAAACATGGTTGCTGCTTTTTTTCTGGATTTAGAAATAGTTTCCTGCCCTACTATCAGAGAAAATGATGGTTTAGCTATGAGTTCTAGAAATTCACGACTAGCTACTGAACAAAGAAATATTGCAGCTGGACTTTATAAAACCATTTCATCAGGGTTAGATATTAATGAAATAAAAGAACGATTAACACATTTAGGTTTTAAGATAGAATATATTGAGGTGCTAGACAATAGATTGCTAGTGGCGGCTAAACTTGGAAACATAAGATTAATTGATAACATACAAATAAAATCTAATAAGGAAAATAAATAATGAATATATTAATGCTTATGACTGGTTCAATAGCTTGTGCTAAAGCCACTGGCTTAATTTCACTTTGGCGGAAAAACGGACATCAAGTAAAAGTTATAGCCAGTGCTAGTGCATTAAAATTCGTTGGTATTGCCACTCTTGAAGGTCTAAGTGGGCAACAAGTAGCAGAATCTACATTTGATGAAGGCAATATGATGGATCATATTAATCTAAGTAGAGAAGCAGATATCATCATACTGGCACCGGCTACAGCAAATAGCATCAATAAGTTAACGAATGGAACCGCTGATGACATGATTACAACCACTTGGATAGCTGCATTAGAATTGAATAAACCCATGTATATTGCACCGGCCATGAATGCTAAAATGTGGGATTATCCAGCCACACAAAAATCAATATCTCAATTATCTAATTGGGGAATCAATATTTTGTCACCGCAATCAGGTGATTTAGCTTGTGGTGAAAAAGGCAGTGGTCGAATGATGGAAATTGATCAAATTGATGCCATAGTGATGAAAAAAAACAACCAACATATTTTAATTACTGCTGGTGGAACAAGGGAATTTATTGATGGAGTAAGATATATTGGCAATTTAAGCACTGGAAAAACTGGCGCTAAAATAGCAGATTTTTATACTTCACAAGGATATAACGTTACTTGGTTAGGTGCAAAAAATGCACAACAACCCAAACTTATTTGTCAAAAGATTTTTTATGAAACTTTTAATGATTTACAAATATTACTAAGAAAACAACTTAAAACCATATCTTATGTTTCTGTCATCCATGCGGCTGCAATAAGTGACTTTTCAGTCTCATCAGTAAAATTAGATAATCAAGAGATTATAGCCAGTAGAGAAACTAAATTACCTACTTCTGACACAATGAGTATTCAATTAAAGCAAAACCCAAAGTTGATTAGTCACTTGAAACAATGGTCTATAAATCAAGCAATTCAAGTTATTGCCTTTAAATTAACCAATACAAATGACAAAGGTGAAAGATTAAGAGCCGTTAATAAGTTAATAAAACAGGAAGATATACATTTCGTTGCGCATAATGACTTATCTGAAATTCATTCAAATACTCATTCATTTAATTTTTATCAATCAACAAATAAAGTAAAAGTATGTTCAAATACACTTGAGCTATGTAAAACAATACAGGATCAAATCTCATGATATTATGTTTAGATATAGGAAACAGCCATATGCATGGTGGTGTTTTCGACAAAGGTGAATTAAAGTTTCAATTTAGAAAGTCATCAAAAAGTGGCGCTTCTTCAGATGAATATGGTGTTTTTTTAAGAAGTGTTTTGCGTGAAAATGATATAAACCCAAAATTAATTCAATCAATAGCTTTATGTAGTGTTGTACCTGAAGTGATTTATTCTATCAGTGCAAGTTGTCAAAAATACTTCGCAATAGAGCCGTTTATTCTTCAAGCAGGTGTTAAAACAGGTCTACAAATAAGCTATAAAAATCCTCAAGAAGTAGGAGCCGATAGAATAGCTAATGCTATTGCAGTGTCACATTTATACGCCAATAAAGATATCATAGTGATTGACTTAGGTACAGCAACAACTTTTTGTGCCATATCATCCAATAAATTATATTTAGGTGGCGTTATATTACCAGGCTTAAAGATGTCTATGACTGCTCTTGCAGCAGGAGCATCAAAACTTGGATCGGTTGAAATTATAGCAAAGAATAAGACACTCGGTAAAACAACCAATGATAGTATTCAGTCAGGGCTATTTTATGGGTCACTCGGAGCCATGAAAGAAATCACTTTAAACTTAACTAAAGAAACTTTTAAAGGAAAAAAACCTTTAATTATAGGAACCGGTGGTTTCACTTCAATATACCGTCATACTGGTATTTTTGATGAAATCATTCCAGACTTAGTTTTAAGAGGTTTGTATTTAGCCTATAAATTAAACGGCAGTATTTAAGGCAAAAGCTTAAGTAACAACTGATAAGGC
>JBGCFT010000236.1:0-6047 GCA_045107085.1 Marinicellaceae bacterium
TCACTCATGATAACAATTGAAGGTTTGGTCCATTTGTTCCAAGGTTGTTGTCCAATGGTTTGACCATGTGGAATAATATCCATGTATTTTTCTGCTGTTAGAAAGTCAGATAATCTGTCATGTAGGTTCCCACCTCCATTAAAACGTGTGTCGACAATTAACGCTTCAGCACCAATATGTCGACCTAAAGTTTCTTCAAAAACAGTCCTCATACTTGAGTCATTCATGCCCCTGACATGGACATATCCAAGTTTACCACCAGAAAGTTCTTCTACATTTTTACGTCGGGTTTCTACCCAACGTTTATATAATAATTGGTTTTCATCTCTTAAACTAATCGGTTTAACCACTTCTTGCCATTTTTTTGAAGTTTCTGTATTCAAAAGAGACAGCAATACATTTTTTCCAGCTTTTCTATTGAGCAAACTATAAAAATCTAGATCTTCGGTAATTTTTATTCCATCAATTTTTTCTAATATGGTCCCGGCTTTAATTTTAGATGTGGCTTTATTCGTTGGTCCATTTATAAGAACCTCTGCAACTCGCATTCCATCACCTGTGTGGGCATAATCATAAAGTAATCCTAAAGATGATGTAGCATCGCTGTTTTCCATATTGAACCGATAACTACTTCCAGTATGAGACGCATTTAATTCGCCCAATAATTCACTGAGCATTTCGGTAAAGTCATGGTTGTTATTGATGTCTTTTAAGAAAGGTTGATAAGCTTGTTTATAAAAATCCCAATCTAAGCCATGGAGATCTTGCAAATAGAATTTTTCACGCACTTGTCTCCAGCTGTGTTCAAATATATAGGCCCTTTCGTCAGCCTTTTTAAGCAACATTTCACCATTGGTGTTGATGCCTTTGACTGCACCATCTTTTATTTCAACCTTCATGGCTTTACCATCTGCGAGTACCAATAAAAACTCACCTTTTGTATCTAATTCCATGCTTTGAATATTGGCACCTACTTTTGCAAATTGTTTGGTTTCTTTGGTGCGTAAATCTGTACTCCATATGTCATTTTTGCCTTCAAATTGAGTGGCATAAAAAATTTTATCGTTGTCTTTAGAAAGCACCCATTGATAGGTTTCAGATGTATGTACTGTTAATCTTTTTTTACGATCTGAAAGATTGGCCCAGTCAATTTTAATCGGTTCAACTTTTTCTTCATCCTTTTTATCCTTGGCTTTCTTTTTGTCTTTTTTAGATTTTTCCTCTGCTATTTCTTTTTCCTTTTTTTCTTTTTCTTCTTCTAATTCCTTCATCAAAGCATAGTCTTCTTTAGATAAATTGAATGTATCGAATGCTGCTTGCGATAGAAATAATGCATAAATATCTATTTCAAAACCATAATGATTTTCGGCTTTATTGCCCAATCGATTGGTTCCCCAAATCATTGATTTACCGTCCATTGCCCATTTTGGCATAAAATCATAATAACCACTTTGGGTTAGATTTCTTAGTTCTCCTTCACCTGATGCTTCAATTAAGCCCACTTCTAACAATTGTATGCTTTCTTTTGGACCATAACTGACTAAAAACCATTGGCTATCAGGAGACCATTGATAATACATGTCTCCATCTGAATAAGAGTAGTTATGCTCTGCCGGAAGTATTGTTCTGGTTTTGTTCGATTCAAGATTAAGCACTCTTAAGGTTGTTCTGTCTTCAATATAAGCCACTTCTTTTCCATCTGGAGAGTAAGCTGGTTGAAACTCTTCGGTATCAGTTGCCAAAAGGGTTTTGTTGTTAAGTATTGTAGATTGGAAGAAATATTTTTCTTGTTTTCTTACAATTGAAGTACTGTATAAATTCCAACTGTTATCAACTTCAGCTGCATACAGAATTGAACGACCATCTGGACTAAAACTAACGCTCCTCTCTTGCCAAGCTGTATCAGTAATGCGTTTTGTAGTGCCATGTTCTATGCTACTGACAAATATTTCACCTCTAAAAACATAAACGAATTCTTTTCCATTCGGGGACAAGCTTGTTTCGGTAAATCCTTTATTAACTTTGACAATTTCATCTAAATTTTGTCTGCCATCATAACTGATTGATAAACTGAGCTTTTCTGGTTGACTGCCTTGCTTCATGGTGTAAATTTCGCCATGATAACTAAAACTCATCACACCATTATTAGATCGTGTCAAAAACCTCACAGGATGATTATCAAAATCAGTGATGGCGACTGAAGTCTCGGGATTACTCAAGGAACTTTTGAAAACATTGAACGAACCATTTTGTTCTGATAAGTAATAATAAGTATCATTATCTGCAAAAACTGGATTTCTGTCTTCTCCATCAAAAGTTGACAGTTGATTGTATTGTTCATTATCAAAGTTATACGTCCAAATATCTCTAGTAACAGATGATGTGTGGCGTTTTCTCCATTCATTTTCATAACCTTTTCTATCATGAAAGATGAGCCATTCTCCATTCGGGCTATATCTTGCATCATGCGCTGGACTGGTTAATATTTGATTAACTTTTCCTCCATCGACAGGAACACTATATAGCTCTGCCATAACTCCTGAAGGATATTGCACATTGGTGTGTAAATCTTGTCTATTGCCTGTAAATATAATATTTTTATTGTCTCTAGAAAAATCACTGGGTTTTTCATTGGATGAATGAAAGGTTAATCTTTTGGCTTCACCACCTGAAAGTGGTACAGTAAATACATCAAAATTTCCATATCTATTTGATGCAAAAGCTACCTGCTTGCCATCATGACTCCATACTGCTGAATAGTCGTAACTATCTGATAAGGTCAATGGAATCGCTTGTCCACCTGTAGATGAGACTTTATAAATATCGCCTTGATAGTTAAATACAATCGTATTTCCATCTGGAGAAATGGCAGGAGACCGTAACCAAAGCGGTGCATCTTGAGCGCATAAATTATAGGAAGTAAATAGACAGAGGCTAATTAATACAAAATGGAAAGGTTTATTCATACGTTTTCTCTTGAGTTTTTAACTTCATTCAAATTTAAGAAGTATAAACTATTTCATGTTTTTCAATAGGCTATTTAAAATATAGTAAATTGTATCAATATGCAAGCGCACAGAATCCAAATTCACAAACAAGTTGAATTGTTTGGTGCGAACTATGAATTGAATCTGTTTAAATTTTTTGCAGAGGTTATTGAAGTATTCTATAAGTGGATAAAAACTTTATTATATCAATTCAACTTCAAAACTAGACAATCATGAAAATGTATTATTTCACTTGTATTGGGTTGTTGCGTTTCTGTCATTAATCAATGGACATTAATGTGGCTAGATGATGTGTTTGCAACAGCTTAATTCTTATGAAGCTTTCATTTGAGTTGCAATTAAGTTACATCATTCACTTTTAAAATTTCACTTTTCTGATAATTTTTTTTTTATTGCGGTGCAAAAACCTTATTAAACTCATTAACAACACTATTAAGTTGTATCTGAATATTGTCAATTTCGTATCGAATGGCATCTGACTGATTATTTTGGTAAGCATTTGATATGGCAGATTGAGCGGCTTCTACAGCTTGATGAAGGGTAAATCCAGCAACAGGTTGATCAATTGTAACTACGGGTATATTCTTACTAATACTATTATAAATCATTGTTTTGATAACTCTTGCTAAATCAGTGAATACTTCGGCTTTCAAGAGGTATATTTTTCCCAATAATTTTGCATTGTTTTTATTTTCTGGATGAGATTCTGCTTGATTAATTAATTTTATAATCTTGTTCAATTCTAATTCAAGTTGATTAAGGTCATCAAAATGACCTATTGTATAATTTGAAATATCACCTTTTAAATAATGGTAATAATTAAGCTTTGCAGTTGTTAAATCTTTACTATATCCACCACCAAATACAGAAAAGCTTATTGAAACCAATCCAACAAACAAAATAAATCGTATTGAGACTAACCTCATAATAACTAACCTTTTGAAAAACAATAGGTTTAAATTGTACATAAATTAATACAAAACAGCAAGTAAGTACTATTACGTCAATTAATAATTCAATTCTTGATTGGAATATTTAGTGGTGATCTCTTGCATTTTAATTTGATCGCATGTAATTTGGATCATAAATAAAAAATAGTTAAATCGGGGGCAACTATATCATGACTAAAATTTTTTTTACCACTCTATTCATTCTACTATCATTCACATTATTTGCCAAAGAGCCTGAAAAAGAAAAAGAAAAAGAAATTCCAACAGGAGAAATCTTTAATTCGACTCAAACAGTGACAATTAATGAAAAAAAAATAACCCTTGCAACGGAAACAGGCACAGTTCAGCTTCGCGATGAAGATGATAAACCTATCGCTCTTTTTGGATTTACTCATTATAAAAAATCAAACTCAAATAGAAATAGGCCCATAGTTTTTGCCTTTAATGGAGGCCCTCTTTCAGCTTCTTTTTGGTTACATTTTGGAGTTTTAGGTCCAAAACGGGTAGAAATTAACGATCCTAATTACACAAAACCAGCACCATATAAAATTGTCAATAATGAATTTTCTATACTGGATAAAGCTGATTTGGTTATGATAGATCCTATTGGAGTAGGTTTTAGTAAACCTGTCGGTGATTCAAAATGGCAAGATTTTTGGGGTGTTGACCAAGACATACGCAGTATCGGTTTATTTATTGAACAATTTATTATTAAAACAGGCAAAATGAATGCGCCAAAATACTTATTGGGTGAAAGTTACGGAACGTTTAGAAATGCTGGTTTAGTTAAGTACCTTCAGGACAAAGGTATTGCTATGAATGGAGTTATTATGGTTTCAGCTGTATTTGATTTGCAGCATTTATTATTTGGGCCCGGTGATGATATCTCATATTTAATTCATTTTCCTACTTATGCTGCAAGTGCTTGGTATCACAATAAAGTTAAAGACAAAGGAGAAAGCCTTGAAGCGTTTTTAGTTGGTGTTAGAAAATTTACTGAGAATGAATACGCACCGGCTTTATTAAAAGGAGATCAATTATCAAAATTAGAAAAAGATTCTATGGCGCAAAAGTTGTCTGATTTATCAGGCTTAAAAAAAGACTATTGGCTAAAAGCTAATTTGCGTGTATCTAATAGCGAATATTTTCAAGAATTTCTTAGAGAAGAAGGACTAACAGTCGGTAGATTAGATTCAAGATTTGCTGGAATCAATGAAGATTTATTGTCACAAAATGCAATGACAGACCCTACTGGAGATGCGATTTCACCGCCTTTTATAGCTGCTTTTAAAGATTACTTGTACAATGATTTGAATGTAAGAAAAGATTTAACCTATACAACTAGTACCAGTTCAAGAAAAGACTTCAAGTGGGACTGGAGTCACAGTGGAAATGTGATTTGGAATGCACAAGTAGCAGTGAGCACATTACCTGATATGACATCTACTATGAAACGCAATCCTAATTTAAAAGTGCTCATTCTCAATGGCTATTACGATATTGCTACTGTTTTCTATGGTGTAGAATATTCTATAAATCACATGGGATTAGATCCTGAATTGAAGAAAAACATCATCATGAAATACTACGAAGCTGGGCATATGATGTATACGCATAAACCATCCATGCAAAAATTTAAAAAAGATGTCGATGAATTTATTGATCAAACATCTAACCAATAGAATTTAACCATTCAAGAATTTAGAATGATTTGAATGGAATAACATAATAGGATTTTGTTTAGAAATCAGTACTTTGCGCTTACAACTTGAATCTAAGAATTATTAAAAAATACATTGAAAATGAATTGGAATTATAGATGAATTATATTGATTGGATTGGGTTTATTGGAGTTTTTTTGATACTTTTTGCTTATGTATTAAATGTAATGGGAAAATTAAAAACGAATCAGTTAAGTTTTATTTTGCTTAACTTGATGGGTTCAACTCTGGCTTGTATTGCATCTATATTGCTTAAATACATTCCATTTATAATACTTGAGGGTGTATGGAGCGCTGTATCATTAATTTCACTATTAAAATACAACAGAAAAAACAATTAATTTAATTGAAACAAGATTGATTATTAA
>JBGCFT010000237.1:0-49665 GCA_045107085.1 Marinicellaceae bacterium
TGTTTATACCTCTTGACATGTCTGTATCTCCTATATATTTTACAGTAACCTTATTTTTTAAGGTCGAATCGATAATTGCTGTGATCAGCAATCGCTTAAGAAACTGAATTATACTCCAACAAAATAAAAAGGAAATAATTATATTTCAGTTTTTTTTTTTATTGATACCTTTGCTTGATTATGAAGGATTTAGAAAAAGATTTAAAAATGTGTCAATCAAGGCACGAAATGCAGCCTAATAACTAGTTATTAGCAAATTTTGAAACGCAGAGTGATGCTTTTTTAAACTTTTTATCTTCTTTCACTAATCAAGCAAAGGTCTCTCTAATTAAATAATTTAATTGAATAGCCAATATGACCTAATAGTAAAAACAACAAGAGTAACCATAATACAATTTTAAAAATAGATCTTTCTATTGTTATTGTCAAAGCAATTGGTTCTGGGTACTTAAGTGATAATTCAAAGTCTTCTTGTAAAATTTCTTTTTCTGATCTATCTTTAAATATTGATTCGTTATATAAAATCATATAGATTGATAACATAAATATGCATGAAATAAAACTATATAATCGCATATCATTTATCCATAGGTCATTTTTCCATATGAATACAAAATCAATGCCTTCATTTTTGAAGACAAAAGCTGGCAACATTAACAATAACACTCCAATTATCCTATCTTTCTGTTTCATATCAAGCTCTACTTAAATCACAAATAAGCATTCTTCTCCAATGCTGCAATTCTATCTTCTAATGGTGGATGGGTTGAGAAAAATTTAGCCACAGTTGATCTAACCCCAGAGACACCAAAGCCAACAAACTGCCCTTTTAAAGGTTCTGGGTGTGAAACTCTTTGCAATGCTTTTAATGCATTGATCATGTTCATGTTGCCAGATAATTTTGCACCGCCTGCATCGGCATGAAATTCACGGTAACGTGAGAACCATTTGATGATTAAAGCCGCGAAAAATCCTAAAATAAATTGAGCAATCATCGTACCAATAAAATTCCCTGCCCTGGCTCCACCGCCACGGCCTTTTGATGCTGAACTCATCACAAAACCAATTACGCGAGATATAAATAACACAAAGGCATTCAACACGCCTTGCAATTATGTCATTGTTATCATGTCCCCATTGGCTACATGGCTAATTTCATGACCCATAACAGCCTCGGCTTCATCTCGGGTCATGCTATCTAACAAACCTGTGCTAACCGCCACTAAGGCATTGTTACGGTTGGCTCCTGTAGCAAATGCATTTGGGCTTGCTGATTCAAAGATTCCGACTTCTGGCATGCCAACCCCTGCTCTTTGGGCCTGAATTCGAACTGTTTCAATCAACCAACTCTCAGTTTCATTTGATGGACTCTCAATCACCTTAACACGCATAGAACGCTTAGCAGCTGATTTCGACATAAACAACGCAATGATAGAACCCACGGAACCCCAAAGGAATGAAAATATAGCCAACGCTTTATAGTCAATGCCGTATGGAGTCAAATAATTATCTAACCCAAATATACGAGTAATAATAGTAATAATTGTCAAAACAGCAACGTTTGTCACTAAAAATAGTAATATTCTTTTCATTAGCTTCTTCTTTATTTATGTTTTAGTTGATTATTCCAATCTAATATTTATAGAGCCATGCTTTTTAAGTAAAACATGATAAATAATTAATAATAGCACTTCTCAATCATAATATCTTGCCCATGATTTATGTTTTATTATTATTAGACTATACTATCACTATGCAGAATATAGCTTTATTATTTTCAGGATTTTCGATCTTTTATGCTTTGGTTTTGGTCATGACTCATTTTTTTGATGAGTTTTATAATGATCAAAAAATATCACGTGTTTTTGGCATTTTTTTGATGCTAGGTCTTGCCTATCTGCAAATTTGTCATTTTAAGTATTTGATGAATTTATCCGATTCAGTTATTACACCTTATTATTTATGTGTACTTTTTATAATCGCCCCGTGTTTTTATTTTTATGCCAGACCAGTATTAAAAGCTCAAGACAAATTTATCTTTGTTCACCTTTTACATTTTGTACCGATTGCTCTCATATTTATAATGAATACCCGATTAGCATTTACACTGGCTTTTGTTATTGGGTCGATATATTTGTTGTGGTTGTTAAAAACCATTTATGCATTGCGAACACATAAAAAACAGTTTACTCATGAAATATTACTATTAAGCATGGTTTTTATTATTGCAATTGGCGTTTCATTTATTGCACTATTCATGCCTTTTTCGCAAAAATTATTTTATTCACTTTATGCAAGTGCTATTGGCTTTGCATTATTTATTGTTGCATTAGTGGTGAGTTATAAACCTAAAATCACCCAAGAAGTAGAAAAAATCGCCAAACAAACTTATGCTGTTTCTACTTTAACGGCTATCAATGTTGATACGAAATTATTGAAACTAGAACATTTAATGAAAACCGAAAAACTGTACCAACAGAATAATCTGGATTTATTAACCATGGCTTCAGAACTAGACCTCAGTAGTCATCAACTTTCAGAGTTGGTTAATTCAAAACTCAATATGAGTTTTTCAAAATATTTACGTAAACACAGAGTCGAAGCTTCTCAAATATTATTGTTAGACCAGCCATCTGCTTCTGTCTTGTCAATTGGCCTTGAAGTGGGATTTTCATCCCAATCTAATTTCTATGAAGCTTTTAAAGAGATCACAAAAACTACGCCAGGAAAATTTCGCAAAGATCAGTTAAAAAAACAACAACCATCCTAATCACTGACCTCAATATTTGACTTGAAAGTTCCAAAATTATCATTTCGGAACACAATAACGTTCTGATTTTATCATTTTGGAGGTTTGAAGTTTATCAAACCAATAAACTGCACCTATTGATTTAATAACGGAGCAGAAATAATGAAAGCACACACTTCACATTGGTTAAAAGCCATGCAATACAGTCTTACTAGTAACTTTATTTTAGTAGGATTAGTCTCGTTTATCATAAGCTTTACTGTATTTCTTAATACTAATCTAGGACTATATGCTGCGTTATTAGAATTTATACAAATGTTATTTGGATTATTTTTTTATGTTGGAATCATTTCACTAGTTATTACCCTACTTTGCTCTGTAATCCTTGGAACACCAACTGTTTACTTACTCAAGTTATTTAATATAGCCAGACCAATTTATGCCGCCATTGTCGGTACATTATCAGTCACTTTGTTTTTTATAATAAATAATGGAGAGTTATTTGGGTCGCAATTAATTTTTAGTTTTTTTGGTTTTGTTTGTGGTTACGCCTTTATGTACGGTTACAACAAAGAAGAAAAATCATGAATATACTCATCACAGGAGCCAGTGGGTTTATAGGGCGAAATTTAATTCAATCCTTAATCAATTCAGAATATGATTTAACCGCTTGTATCAACAAAAATGCCTTAAATTTCGATATTAAAATTATCAAAATAGATTATGCACAAATGTTAAAAATAACCGATTGGCTGCCTTATTTAATCGGCATTGATGTTGTCATCAATTGTGTTGGAATCATCGCTGAAAATAGAAAATACAGTTTTAAATTGATGCATCACAAAGCACCGATAGCATTATTTAAAGCCTGCGAAAAAACCCATGTTAAAAGAGTGATAAATATTTCCTCTTTAGGTGCCGATAATTCAGCACATGTTGCCTATCATAAAAGTAAACTACAGGCAGATAATTATCTTCGTAGTAGTGATCTCGAATGGTTTATTTTACGCCCTTCTTTGGTCTATGGAAAAGGCGGAAAAAGCTTTGATTTTTTTCAAAAGATCAGCAATTTTCCTTTGGTTCCTCTTATTGAAAATGGCCAACAACTGATACAACCGGTTTCCATTGAGGTCTTGATTCATACAATACATACCTGTATTCAATCACAAAAAATTAATCAGACTATTGATGTCGTCGGTAGAAAAGCCATTTGTTTTAAAGATTGGATGATTAAGCTAAGAAAATCTCAATTCACGCCTTATTTTGTCAAAATTCCCATCAAGTTAATAAAAAAATTAGTCAAACTTTTCTCGCCCTTCAATCTCAAGCTTATGACAGAGGATAACATAACCATGTTAGAACAAAATAATGTCAGTAATTATCTACCATTAAAGCAATTCCTTAAAAATAAATGATCCTGTTAATCAATGCATATTTTCACATCAATAGCTCCTTTGTTTTAGACCCTTTAGGTTTAATATATTGACAAGCATAAGAAATTAGAAGTTGCCACTTGAATAATGCAATGCTGTCCTTATATTGTCTGCAACTTAAAAACTTAGATATTATTTATTATGGCTAAAAAAGAAAATTTACAATTTCAGACTGAGGTCAGTCAATTATTACAATTGATGATCAACTCACTTTACTCTAACAAGGAAATCTTTTTGCGTGAATTAGTTTCTAATGCAAATGACGCCTGTGACAAACTTAGATTTGCTGCATTGGCAGATGATTCATTGAATGAAGGCGATGCAGAATTAAGAATTGAAGTGGACTTTGATGAAAAAGCACAAACCGTGACCATTCGTGATAATGGTATCGGCATGACACGCGATGAAGTGATTGAAAACATTGGTACTATTGCAAAGTCAGGCACCAAAGAATTCATGAGCAAATTAACCGGTGACAGTGCTAAAGATTCACAAATGATTGGTCAATTTGGTGTCGGTTTTTATTCGGCTTTTATTGTTGCAGATAAAGTGACATTAACAACCCGAAAAGCGGGTGAAAAAGGTGGCGTCATTTGGGAATCTACTGGCGAAGCTGATTTTTCAATTGAAGAAACATCAAAGGATAAAAAAGGAACTGAAATTGTTCTGCATTTGAAAGACGATGAAAAAGAATTCGCGTCAGAATTTAGGTTGAAATCCATTATTACTAAGTATGCTGATCATTTATCAGTGCCTATTTACATGCTTGAAACCACAGAAGTTGAAAGTGATGACAAAGAAGAAGGCAAAGATGATGAAAACAAAGAAAAAGCCACAATCACTGAGTGGAAACAAGTCAATAAAGCCCAAGCTCTATGGACCATGTCAAAATCAGATATTTCAGAAGAAGATTACAAAGAGTTTTATAAAACCGTTTCTCATGATTGGAATGATCCATTAAAATGGGTTCACAGCCAAGTTGAAGGTAAATTTGATTACACATCATTGCTGTATATTCCAAGTAAAGCACCGTTTGATTTATGGGAACCAGAAGCACAACACGGTCTAAAACTTTATGTGCAACGCACATTCATTATGGATGACAGCAAAAACTTATTGCCAAGATATTTGCGTTTCATCAAAGGTGTGATTGATTCTAATGATTTGCCTTTGAATGTGAGTCGTGAAATTTTACAAAGCAACAAAGTGATTGACTCCATCAAACGTGCTTCAACTAAGAAAGTTTTAACTACGCTTAAAAGAATGGCAAACAGCGAAGCAGAACAGTACCAAAGTTTCTGGAATGAATTTGGTAATGTCATGAAAGAAGGCGTTCAAGAAGATTTCAGCAATAAAGAAGATTTATCTAAATTATTGCGCTTTGCGACAACCAATAACGATGACAAAAACCAAACTGTCTCATTAGAAGAATATGTTTCAAGAATGGGCACTGAGCAAGAAAACATCTATTTCATCTCTGCTGAAAGTTATAACACTGCCAAAAACAGCCCGCACCTTGAAGTCTTCAAGAAAAAAGGCATTGAAGTGATATTAATGTATGATCGCATTGATGAGTGGTTGGTCAATGGCTTAACTGAATTTGACGGCAAAAAACTACAATCTGTTGCCAAAGGCGATTTAGATAAACTTGATACTGAAAAAGACAAAAAAGCTGCTGAAAAAGCTGAAAAAGATAACAAAGAAGTGATTGAAAAAATGCAAAAAATCTTAGCTGAAAAAGTTGAGAAAATTAAGATTTCTTCACGTTTAACCGATTCTGCCGCTTGTATCGTATTAAACGATCAAGACATGGCATTGTACATGCAACAATTGATGAAACAAGCCGGCCAATCTGTGCCTAGCAGCAAGCCAACTTTAGAAATCAATATTGATCACGCCATCTTCAAGAAAATTCAAGAAGAAAAAGACGATGACAATTTTTCAGACTGGACTTCTTTAGTGTTTGATCAAGCTTTGTTAGCTGAAGGCGGTCAATTAGAAGACCCATCAGGGTTTGTAATGCGCATGAATAAATTAATGTTGTAACAGTCGAAAATCTATAAAGATTTTAAAAGGGTAATTAAGTTTCTTAATTGCCCTTTTTTTATTTAACGCCTGAATTAAATAGTGCATTTGCAAACTTTTATGCGGAAACGCGCCTGCGTCTGCTTGAGTGATTTGCTGTGGTTATTTATTATCGATTTATACGAGATTTTTCGATTTCATCAAATAGTGATGCATCCATGTCAAAATAACTTGTTATAAAATCAAATAATTTCCAAAATTTTTCATCATTGATTTGGTCAACAGTCTGAAATCTATCACTTTTCCCGTTAATAGTTCCATAAGTCGCGTACTCACGGAATTTCTTTTCTGATTCGAAGATTTCAGATTCTAATCCAATAAAGTAGATATCATCTGATTTTTTATCACAATAGTCCAACCAAATATTGTACTTGTTTTTACTTTTAAAACTCATTTTTTAGCTTTACTATAGCTACTGATTAATATTGCATTGGTACAATTTAATTCAAGATAAACCGTCATTCTTGTCTCTGATTAAGCGAAAATTCATTGTAACACAGTGTTATTGTTTCAAAAAGACGATAATTTAATGGCTAAAACTAGGCTTGTTTAAGTGGCAAATACTTGTAGGTTGGTGCTGAGGTACGAAGCCCAACTGTGGATACTGTTAAGAGATGTTGGGCTTCGCAAGCTTAGCCCAACCTACTGACTCTCATATTCTGATAACAATTTGATAATCGTGAATTAGTGTAAATTGGTTTGTCTATAACAGTCATTTTCCCTCTTATTTAGTAAAATATCATTGTATGACAGTGTTATATTTGTGAAAAGCCGCTTAAATATATGCAACTTTCATGATGGGCATGGCCCATCTTACGCGAAGATTGAGTTATTTTTTAACAACAATCAATACTCCCAACTATGAGTAAGATGGGCCCAGCCCATCATGATTAACCTCATACTATGATAGAATTAATTCATGCCTAATTTCAGAAGAGTCTTTGTTGAGAACAGTTATGTATTTATCACTGTATTGATAAACAATCGAAAACGAAGATTGTTGACTGATTATATTGTTGAACTTAAGCAATCTTTGATTAAAACAAAACAAATATTTAAATTTGAAATTTATGCTATATCAATCATGCATGAGCATTTACATATGATATTAAGGCCAGAATCTATAGATGAATACCCAAAAATCATCTCTCATATTAAAAAAGAATTCACTAAAACATTGCCCAATGATTTACGATCCAAATTGTTACAAGAAATTTCAAAAAGCAAACTCAAAAAAAGGGAAAGTGGTGTGTGGCACCGCAGATTTTATGAACATACAATAAGAACTGAAACCGACTTAAATCATTTAACTGATTTTATTCACTATAACCCTGTGAAACATGGATTAATTGAAAGAGCTTTTGACTGGAAGTTCTCTTCATTTAGAAGATTTGTATCATTGGGTTATTATGATGAAAACTGGTGTGATTTTACCCAACTGAAAGATTATCAATAATTTCATGATGGGCATGGCCCATCTTACGCAGAGATTGAGTATTTTTTAGATCAATAAAAACTCCTACCCAGTTTACGATGGCCGCACCCAATAAATAATGTTGAGTAAAATAATTAAGCCCAATTTGCAAGTGATTACATGTTTTTCTCGTAACTAGTAGAAACAAATAAGAGAAATAACATGAAAATTAATTTAATCCTACGAATAGCCGCACTCTTTTGCTTTACAGCTGTCAATGCACAAATCATTGACTATGATGATGCCACCAGAAGAGTTCTCGTTGATGGCAATGGGTTTGGTGATACCAGCACAACCATCATTAATGATTACGGCTTTTGGAATTTTGATGATTTTATTAGTTCCGACTCAGGGACTTATCAAGGTTCCATGCAGATATCAAATCTAGGTACAGAATCTATTTGTTCTCGTTCTTACACATGGAATAGTATAACGGGATCACATCCCAGTGGAGGCGATGCCCAGTCATCATTAATCACATCTTTTACACTGGAATCGGATTCGCGTTATAAAATTGACTTTTTCGGAGCTATTCATGCTGACACCTATCAAGGCTATTTGTTTATACCTCCGCAATTATTTCTTAAACAAGGATTGAGTGGCAGTAACGGAACCTTAATAAATATCGTTGGCAGTGGTATAGAATATATTGATCTGACTGCAGGTGATTATCAAATTACAACAGCTGTGGGATCATCCTACAATTGTAGTAACGACCCCAATTGTGTGGCTTTTATCTCAGGACAATCTCAGTTTTCATTTACGACTGTGACGTTATCAGATATCGCTGGTAGTAGTTATAGTTCTCCTTTTTTACCCGATAGTTATAGTGAGACCCAAAGCCCTGATTTTATGTCTTTGACACCAGAGGGTGCCATTGTCATTCGTGGAGAATACAGCACTTATAACTATGTGGATAGAAATGCAGGCTGGTTTGATATAGGTAGCGAAAAACAAGCTTTTATTAACTTACCAAATGAAGGCATTGTAACCTCGATACAATTGCCCGAAAATAGATTAGGTGTTTTTCAAATTAAAGTGGCTGATATATTATTAGGCGAATTCAATGCTAATGATATTGTGACATTTGCAGATTTTTCAGCTGAATTGGGAGATCAATTGATCACTGGATTTAATAACGCAAAAGGCGTGAATGCGATTGAAGTCAAGTATCAAAATCATTGGGGTGATAACAGTATTAACGCTTGTGGTGATCAAAATAATACTGCTATCAAATTAACATTTGACATCAACCAAGTGTCTTTTAATGTCGAAATGCCTTTTATCCCATTAACTGATGAGATATTTTTCAGTGGGTTTGAGCCGTTATAAGTTCATTTTTTAATGACTTATTCCTCATGTTTTTTAAATATCAATGTGGCGTTTGTTCCACCAAATCCAAAACTATTGGACATGATCGTATTCAGAGCAATGTCATTTATTTTTTCGCTGATGATGGGTGTATTTTCTTCTACGCCTTCATCTAAGTTTTCCAAATTTGCAGAGGCTGATATAAAATTATTTTCCATCATTAATAAGGAATAAATGGCTTCGTGAACACCAGCTGCGCCTAATGAGTGTCCAGACAAAGATTTAGTTGAGGTAATCTTCGGCATATTATCTTTAAAGACTGATTTAATCGCTTCTAATTCGGTTAAATCACCTAATGGAGTACTGGTTCCATGTGCATTGAGATAATCAATATCAGAATCAACTCCTTCAAGTGCCATTTGCATGCAACGCACTGCACCCTCTCCTGATGGAGCCACCATGTTATAACCATCGGATGTGGCACCATATCCAACAATTTCAGCAATAATATTGGCTCCACGGGCTTGGGCATGCTCTAAACTCTCGATAACAACCACACCTGCTCCTCCAGCAATAACAAATCCATCACGGCTTTGATCATAGGGCCTAGAAGCTGTTTCAGGCGTATCATTGTATTTTGTAGAAAGTGCTCCCATGCCATCAAACATCATGCTCAATGACCAATGCTCTTCTTCACCACCACCAGCAAAAATGACATCTTGCTTTCCAAATTGAATTTGTTCCATGGCTAAACCAATACAGTGAGTACTGGTAGCACAGGCAGAAGACAAAGAGTAATTGATGCCTTTAATTTTATAAGGTGTTGCCAAACAGGCTGAAATTCCGCTACTCATAGATTTGGTTACAACATATGGACCCACTTTACGTATGCCTTTTTCACGAAGATTATCGATACTTTCAACAATGGATTCAGATGAAGAACCACCTGCTCCAATGATGAGACCAGTCCTAATATTGGATACTTGTTCTTCATCCAATCCAGAATGATCTATGGCTTCTTTCATGGCGATATAAGCATAAGCAGAACTAGCGCTCATGAATCTTAGGTCTTTTCTTCCTATGTGGTCTTTAAAATTAATATCAATACTTCCGGCAATGTGGCTGCGGAGTCCTTTTTCTTTATAAATCTCTTGATATTTGATACCAGATTTACCTAACTCTAATGAATTAAGAACTTCAGATTTATTGTTTCCCATGCATGAAACTATGCCATATCCAGTAATAACAACTCTTTTCATCATAATTTCCTCTTAAAAGTTTTCTGTGGAAGTAAACAATCCCACTCTTAATTTTTCGGCAGAATATATTTTTTTACCATCGACACTTAGTGTTCCATTGGCAATGGCGTATTTTAATTTTGAATCAATCATGCGTTTAATATGAATGTGATATGTCACTTTTTTGGCTGTGGGCAATACTTGACCTCTGAATTTTACATCTCCAACACCAAGTGCTCTGCCTTTGCCTTTAAAACCATTCCATATCATATGAAAACCAACCAGTTGCCACAATGCATCTAATCCAAGACACCCTGGCATGACTGGATCACCTTTAAAATGACAGGCAAAAAACCACAAATCAGGATTGATATCTAATTCTGCAATAATTTCACCTTTTCCGAATTCACCACCATTAGAATTAATCTCTACTATTCTATCGACCATTAACATTTCATCAGAAGGTAATCTGGCATTATCCATACCAAAAAGTTCACCTTGGCTACAATCTATCAATTGTTGTTTGTTAAAACTATTTTGTTGTGTCATTGGGAATATAAATACTTTTAAAAGATGGCATACTAAGTAGTAATTAAAACAATGTCAAGCAACCTTAATCAACTAAACAATTTATATTTACATGTGTACGCTTAATTAAAATATTATTATATATAACCAACCAATTAAATCCATTAAACCATTGATATCAAATATAATTTTTATATTTTTTAAATTGCACAACCATACGCTTGCGTATCGTACAACGGATTTTTCACTCAACAAAAAAAAGGGTTGTCAAATTAATTCAACAACCCTTTTCCTCACTTGATTTAGTAATTAAACTACCAAATTTTTACACGTTTTTCAGGTGGCAAATACATGCCATCACCTTCTTTCACATTGAATACTTCCAAAAATGGAGGGAAGTTTCTCAAAGGACCATTGCCTCTAAATTTACCTGGCGAATGAGGACCATTGGTTACTTTTGAAAGCATCGCTTCATCGCGCATTTTTCCACGCCATACTTGAGCCCAACCATAGAAGAATCTTTCATCTGAACTCATCCCATCAATCACTACATTTTCTGGGTGCGCTTTTTTGAAAGCTTTATATGCAATAGAGACACCACTTAGGTCTCCGATATTTTCACCTTGAGTTAACTCGCCGTTTACACTTGCTGTACCACCTAACACTTCAAAATTATCGTATTGTTCAATTAACATGGCTGTTCTTTGCATGAATTTTTCTCTGTCTACATCAGTCCACCAACTTTTAAGGTTTCCATCACCATCATATTGAGATCCCTGATCATCAAAGCCATGGCCCATTTCATGCCCAATAACAGCACCGATACCACCGTAGTTAACAGCTGGATCTGCTTGTAAATTGAAAAATGGCGGTTGTAAGATACCTGCTGGAAATACAATTTCATTTTTAAGTGGGTTGTAATATGCATTGACAGTTTGTGGATTCATTCCCCATTCAGTTCTGTCAATTGGCTGACCTAATTTGCTTCTGTTTTCTTTTACGCCCCATGTCGTGACTTGTTTCATATTATTCACTAATGAATCTCTTGAAATATTTAACTCACTGTAGTCTTTCCAAACTGTAGGATAACCAATCTTAGGATCGAACTTACTTAATTTGTAGAGCGCTTTAGTTTTTGTTTCTTCACTCATCCAATCCAATTCTTTAATACTTTCGCCATAAGCCGTGCGTAAATTCTCAATCATGTTATCCATTCTTTGTTTCGCTTCAGGTGGAAAGAAAGTTTTCACATAAACTTTTCCAACCAACTCACCTACACTGCCATTAACAGTAGATATAGCGCGTTTCCAACGTTCCCTTTGTTCAGTTGTTCCTGATAACACTGTTCCGTAGAATTTAAAGTTTTCTTCATCGAATTTTTTAGGCAACATACTGGCTTTACTGTTTAATAAGTTCCAGGTGTAATACGTTTTCCAATCTTCAATAGAAGTTTCTTTAATAATAGTATTTAATTTTTCTAAGTAATCTGGCTGACTAACGACCACTTGATCAACAGCAGGTAAAGTTGTTCCTGACATCCAGGCATCCATATTGAAATCAGGCATTAAGGCTTTAAATTCTTCGTAACTTTTTAAGTTATAACGTTTTTCAGAATTCCTGTTTTCAACATTACTCCAATGACCATCAGCAATTTTAGTTTCAATGGCCATAACCGTTTTAGCAGCCTGAGCTGGGTTTTCAAAATCGGCTAATGTGAACATATTTTCAACAAAAACCAAAAACTTTTCTCGAATGTTTTTGAACTTCTCGCCTTCATTTAAATAATAATCTTTCTCAGGCATACTTAAACCTGATTGCGCTACATATGTAATGTGTCTAGTTGAATCCTTTGAATCGATATAAACATATAAGCCCATTGGTGCACCAGTGTACATATCTGCATAAGACATATAGGTTGATAGCTCATCGTAATTTGTAATCGCATCGATCATTGCCAAATCTTTATCTAATACAGAAAGACCTGCTTTTTCAATACTTTCGGTATCCATATAACTGTTGTATAAATCACTGATCTTTTGTTCATCAGTCCCTTTTTCATAAGTGTTTCCAGCAAGTTTATCGATAATAGATTTTACATCCTTTTCGCTTTTTTCACGTAAGGCAGCAAAAGAACCAAAGCTTGACTTATCCGCTGGAATTTCATACTCATCCAACCAAACACCATTTACATAGCGAAAAAAGTCATCTTGTGGACGAACTGCTTTATCAACGTATTGTAGATCAATACCAGAAATTAACGCAGGTTTCTCAACAACTGGTTCGACTACAACTGGTTCAACAACCGCTGGCTTTTTTTCAACAACTTGTTTCTTTTCAGTTTGACTCTGTTCTGATCCACAACTAGCTAAAACTAACGCCATTGAAATCAGCAAAATTTGCTTTTTCATGTATATATTCCTCTGTCTTGGTTTAATGTCTGTGTTTAAAAAAATGGCCTGATTTTATATGACTGCTAACTAAATTCCAATAGGCCAATAGTCACATGATTGTGTTAGCAGAGATATTTCGGTTAAAACACTCTTATTGAGTGTATTTTTTTTCACCTGCTTCAATAAAAACTGGCAAGCGATTTTGAGGTGGTGGTAATGGGCATGTTGAATAATCTGAAAAGGCACAAGGTGGGTTGTAGGCTTTGTGGAAATTAATTATGGTTTTATTGGTGTCACCTGCTTTGGGAACATACAGAAATCGACCTGGTCCATAACTTGTTCTTCCACTGGTTTTATCTGCAAATATTACATACAGCTCATCATCTGCATCCATGGCATCAAGGGAATATGTATTTCCTTTAATTTCAAAAACCAATCGACCCAAAGCCGTTTCTTTGTTCAATAATCCCAAAACATTGATGATTTCAATTTCTTTAACAGGGTCATAAGGAATAAATTGGGCTTCAATCAAAAACTCCTCATTCAGAGGAAAATAATCAATTCCTGAGAAGCTTTGTATTGCCTGAGCTGATGAATCTTTTATTCTCAATGCAGGCTTACCTCTTTCAATAACATAAAACAAAAATGAATCCAAAGTAAAAACTGATGTGTTTTCTTGTGTGTCCATATTAACTATAATACTGGAATTAATTGTTTCATCGTTAACTTTAATGGAAACGTCTTTGAATGGAGTAAAGTTTATTTTGTTTGCAACCATAACAAATTTGCCAACATATTCTGGCCCATGCGGAAGAACAATATCATTGTCCTCAGCCGAGCCGATTGTATTCTCCCCATTGTGGAGCCAAGCCATTTCGACAAGGCTTAACCAACCATGAGGTCTTGTCAAACTATTAACACGTGCATCTCTCCAAGATTCAACATCTTCTTGCCAAGTTACAGCATGTGCCAATCCAGCTATTATTTGAAAAATTAATAGAGCTATTATTAATACTAGTTTCATACTTTACCTCATTGTTACCAGCTCTTCAGCTGATGTTGGATGAATACCAATACATTGATTGAGTTGATCTTTGGTGATGCCTTGTTTAATAGCCACAGCAAAACCTTGAATCATTTCACCAGCATCTACACCTGCTATATGGCAGCCAACAACCAACCCAGTTTTTGTTTGGACAATTAACTTCATGAAAGTTTGGTCTTGAATTTCAGTCATGGCATATTTCATTGCCCTAAATTGGCTTTTGAATACCTTCACCTCTCCAAATTTTTCTTGAGCTTGTTGTTCTGTATAACCACAGGATGAGATTTCTGGTTGTGAAAAAACAGTGCTGGGCAAATAATCATATTCAGGATAAATCTGACCATTTCCAAAAAGCCTGTCTATTAATAGATGGCCTTCTTTTATGGCCACAGGTGTTAAATTGTTTAGATTACACACATCACCCACCGCAAAAACTGAGTCTGGACCACAATTTTGCTCACTATCGACCTGGATTTGACCATTATTTTTCAAATTGACATCGATTTTTTTTAAACCCAAACCTTCTGTATTGGCCATTCTTCCTGTTGCACATAAAACCACATCTTGTTGATCCAAAACAACTTGTTTGTCAGTAATGACATCAAATGCATCCTTATTTTTTTTGATTTCAGTAATATTTGAATTTAATATAACATTGATTCCACTATTGATATAAGCTTCTTGGGCAAAATTTCGGATATCCAAATCAAACCCTCTTAGAATCTTTTCGCCTCGATAAATCAAATTAACTTTAACGCCCAGTGCATTGAATATACATGCAAATTCAACAGCAATATAACCAGCTCCCATGATAGTCATTTGCTTTGGTAACTCTGAGAGAGACAATGCTTCATTAGAGCTAACTGCATTTTCGATGCCTTTAATATCAGGATAAAATGGTGTGCTTCCTGTTGCAATTAAAATTCTTTGTGCTGTATATGTTTGATTGTTTGCCTTGATACTATTTTTATCCACAAACTCAGCATGGTGCTGAATGAGTTGCACTCCAGAGTTTTCTAGCAATTTTAGATAGATGGCATTTAATCTATTAATTTCTTGGTCTTTATTTTTAATTAACTGCTGCCAATTAAATGTAGCGTTAGGCATGTCCCATCCAAATGCAGAGGCTGATTTGATGGTTTTAATAAAATTTGATGCATAGACTAATAACTTTTTGGGCACACAGCCTCGAATCACACAAGTCCCGCCCACTTCACTGGATTCAAATATTGCTACTTTCTTTCCGTAACTAGCAGCTATTCTGGCAGAACGAACGCCTCCAGAACCAGCACCAATGACAATTAAATCATAATCATATTTCATTGTAGAATTTTCTTTAGTTTTGAATAGATAACGAATGGTAACACAGATGAAAAGCTAAAATAAGGTTTAAACGATTATAAGAACTTAGCGAGAGAGAGAGTAAGAAATAGAGTTCTAAATTTCAAACAACCGTTTAAACTTAATACTATTATAATGACTGTTAAAAACAATTAAAATAGTCCGAAAGTCATTGAATTCATTTTACCTACTCTTAAGGACCTTTAGAAAGATTATTATTTCTCTTATTTGTTTAGACATCAAAGAATTTATTCCTTGAATCGCCACTATATTTAAGTTAATATTTCGCCCCTTGTAATTGATTCAATACAATAATGATTAATCTCATTTACTGATAAATTACAAATTTTTTAAATTGAAGCACATATCAAACAAGATAACAATTTAATGTGGTGAGGTGGCCGAGCGGCTTAAGGCGCACGCCTGGAAAGTGTGTAAACGGAAACGTTTCGAGGGTTCGAATCCCTCTCTCACCGCCATTAAACAAAACGAGTCCTTAGGGCTTATTTATACAATTACAGCTAGCGAGAGTAAGAGTACTTTCTCTTTCTGCTTCGAAAAATCGTCAGGAACGATTTTCACTGCGAAGCACCCGAAGGGCACAAGGCAGGATGCCTGGAGGTACATCGCTTCTCATCCATCTCCATCAATTCGTGACAGAACTTAATTTAGTTCTATTTTTGATATTATTTTCAATTAACTTTGATCAAATTATATACAATGCACCTTAAAATTAATAAGTTGAGATAGATTAATGAATAGAATAATAAAAATGTTTAAATTTACCTATTTACTGACATTGTTAATTTCAGCGAATGTGATGAGTCAAAGCTTAATCAACAATAGTATTCTAACAATAGAAGCTAGTCTTTTTGAAAATGCATCATTTCAAGGGATATGGAATATAAAAATAACTGAATTTCCTGATGCAAGTGGAGCTAATTTAGAATTTTCAACTAGTACTGGATTAGGAGTAGATTTCTCAGGATCAAGCATTATACAAAAAAATCTCTTTCATTAGTCAAAACAACAATTACTAATCAAGAGTATTTTAAGTTACCAGAATTTATTTCTCCTGATTTCATAATATTAGATGCACCTAAATACAGTCTAAAAATTTGTGAAAATGATAAATGTCACAAGGTTCAACTTAATCAACCTAAAAGCATTCCCGAATCTAAAGAAATGCAAAGGTTTATTAAAGTATGGAATGCATTAATGAAGACGATGCCTGAGTGGCCTACTGGATGGCCTTAGTATAAATCTAAAAACAATAAAATGTTATGGAATAAACGATTCAAGCGTCTATTCTCTTAATTAAACATGCAATTCAACAGCTGCGTTTATTAATTCCTCAGCTTATCGTGCAAAACAACAATCGTATGTCCTTTGACTGCCAAGTTACCTTGTTCTTCTAAATCTTTAAGGACCCTTCCAGCCATTTCTCTTGAGCAACCGACGATTTTTGCAATTTCTTGTCTTGAAACCTTTATTTGTGTACCATCAGGATGGGTCATGGCATTGGGTTCTTTGCATAGGTCTAATAATGTTCTAGAAATTCTGCCCGTGACATCTAAGAATGCTAACCTGTGAACTTTTCTACTGGTTTGTAATAAACGGTGAGTCAATTGGGTTCCGATGTAGTAGAGAATTTGAGCGGCATCTGATTTCAAGTCTGTTAAAAATAAATTACCTAATCTTTGATAACCTATTTCCGCTAGTTCTGAATTTTCTTTAGTTTTAACCATGACTTCACGGCGTTCAGTGCTCATAAACAATCCCATTTCCCCAATAAAATCGCCTGCGTTTAAATAAGCCAAAATCAACTCTTTTCCTTCATCATTTTCATAGGAAATAGTAACAGAACCGGTGACTATATAATAGAGCGTATTTGCCAGATCTCCAGGTCTGATTATGGTAGATTTCTTTGGAAACTTTCTTCGGTGGCAACAAGACAAAAAACGATTCAATGCTTCAATATCTAATTTAAAGAAGTTTGTATTGTGGACTCTCTCACCAATATATAATTCATCAGAATTTGGTCCCTGATTAAATATATTGTTTCCCATATCCCATTACCCTTTTATGATTGAATACAATATAATACATTCAACACCAATTAATAGCCATATAATTTCTAATTCTTGTGGTCATAATGTGTTTTTCACTTACACTTAATCTCAAGATGGAATAAAATATACAAATTTTAACGAATCAATAACATGTCACTTCAATTATACAATACCAAAACAGGTCAAAAACAAGATTTCAGCCCTATTTCACCAGATAATGTGACCATGTATTTGTGTGGCCCTACTGTTTATGACTTGGCACACATTGGTAATGCAAGACCTGCTGTTGTATTTGATGTGTTATACCGATTACTCAAGCACCTCTATCCCAAAGTCACATATGCAAGAAATATAACTGATATTGATGATAAAATTAATAAATCAGCACTTGAGCAAGGTGTCAATATAAAAAAATATTCTGAAAAATTTGCTAAAATATACAATCAAGATATAGAACAGCTTGGAGTTCTTCCTCCCGATATTGAACCTTATGCTACTGAGCATATTCCAGAAATCATCAAGATGATCAAGGAATTAATAGCAAAAGGACATGCTTATGAAGCGGAAGGACATGTCTTATTTGCTGTTGAATCTTATGAGAATTATGGAAGCTTATCGAATAGAAACTTGGAGGATATGATAGCTGGAGCTCGTGTAGAAGTGGCTCCATATAAAAAATACCCTGCAGATTTTGTTTTATGGAAACCTTCAGATGATCAATTACCAGGCTGGGGAAGCCCATGGGGAAGAGGGAGACCAGGCTGGCATATCGAATGTTCTGCAATGTGTAAATCTCACTTAGGTGATATGATTGACATTCACTGTGGTGGAAGAGATTTGGTTTTTCCTCACCACGAAAATGAGGCGGCTCAAAGTTGTTGCGCCAATGGCACAGATAGTTTTGCAAACTATTGGCTTCATAATGGCATGATTAATATGGGCAATCAAAAAATGTCTAAGTCATTGGGAAACATTCTATTAATTAAAGATGTGGCTGCAGAGTTTAAAGGAGAGGTTATTCGATGGTTGTTGCTTAGTGCACAATATAGGCAATCAGTTGATTGGTCCAAGGATTCTATCCATAAATCACAAAAAACACTAGATAGAATCTATGCCGTTCTTCGAGACAACATGGAAATTGAAGCTGACGTCAGACCCGAAAATGTTTCAGCCCCTGTTTTAGATGCCTTAAATGATGATTTAAATACGCCAATGGCATTTGCAGAGATCAATAAAGTTGCCAAAAAATTAGCAAAAGCTGAGTCTATTGAAGAAAAGGTTAAATACAAATCTGTCTTATTAAGTACCGGTGAATTATTAGGATTCTTTCAAGAAGATGCCGAAGCTTGGTTTAAGGGCGATGATAGTCTAGATGTTGATAAAGATAAAATCGAATCCTTAATTGTTGAAAGAAACACAGCCAGAGACAATAAAGATTGGGCAAGATCCGATGAAATAAGAAACGAACTTTTAGCTATGAATATCATTTTAGAAGACTCTGCAAACGGCACCAGATGGAGCAAGAAAAAATAACATGAAAAGCCAACAGGAAATTATAGAAGATTTTGATATATTTGAAGATTGGATGGAAAAGTACCAATATATCATTGATTTAGGTAGAGAATTACAACCCTTAAGCCAACAAGAAAAATCAGAAGAGAATAAATTACAAGGGTGCCAATCTCAAGTTTGGATCACCCATGAGTTATCTGATGGAAAGCTTGTATTTAGAGCTGAAAGTGATGCTGCTATTGTTGCTGGGCTTGTGGCATTGGTATTGAGTATATATTCTGAACAAACTCCACATAATATTTTAGCAATGGAACCAACATTTATTCAAAAAATTGGATTAGATAAACATTTATCATCAACCCGAAGCAATGGGCTGTCCTCTTTATTAAACAAAATTAAAGAAGTAGCCCAATCAGAACTTTAATATCACCAAAAGTGGCTGACTGAGAAGCCAAGAAAAGAAAGATCTTCAGTATAAAACTGTCCATATGGCGACTTGCCATCATAATATTCAAGCATTAACTGAATTGGTTGATTTAAAAATCCTGAATATTCAAATCCTGCTTTTAAACTGGCATTTAAATGCCAATTAGATGCTTGCCATGACTTTAAATCAATACCAAAAACAGGGGCAAACCACTGCCCTTTTGTGCCTTTGAATTGTAGACCTGTTTGTAGTTTAAATTTATCTAAATTTCCAGGTTCAGATCGAACAATGGCACTGGCTCCAAGATAACCTCCCCAGTTATTCATCTGTTTAAATGCTAAAAAATCGATGGTTTCATAAGATAAATTTAACCTTTGCTTAAGAAATTCAGGGTTATCTATCAGAAATTCATCACCTAGATGCGTACTTTTATGAGTATATCTCAAACGCAGATGACCAAAACTGGATTGCTTAGTCATTTCACCACCCAACATAAAATCTGTATTAATTAGTGCGCCGCCACGGTTATTGCGTGTGTCTAGCTCATCAACATCAAATTGAGATTGTATGAGTGTAATAAAATTAAAGTCATATGATTGTTTAGAATGACTAAAATCAAAGGTTTTCATTTTAAAACGGGTGCCAACTCCTAATAAGATAGCATTAAATTCATTTTCTAAAAAGTCCAATTGCCCAATTGAGGAAAAGAGTCTTGGTTCGTCTAGATCAGCCAGAAGCACAGGCATTTTCTCTTCTATATATTGTACTTGAGAATCATTATTAGAATTTGAATCAGAGCTTGAATATTGCAAACCAGAAGACTCAATTCTGTCATAGCAATTGAGTCTTTCTTGATTGGTTTGTATCAGTCGGCATTGAGCGATTAGTTCTTGATAAGATACATCTTGAGCTACAGACGTAAATGTCATGAAAATAATCACTAATTTATTAATAAATTTCATAAAATTTATTTATCTATATATATATGTGCAGTCAAATAGTGTGTTTTATCTTCTTCTAATTTCACAATCTCGAACATATAACTCGTCTAGCCTGTCGATGATATCATCCAATGATTCTTCAAAATCTTCACGCTCCATATCTTCCCATGCAATTTCCAAACCTTTGATCCAAGTTTCTAGACGTTTATCTTTTTCTTCATTGGCTACTTCGTTCAGTGCGCTGGTAAGTTCACCTAAAGCTATGTCTAATTCCCCATTGACACCAAAACTTTCTAAGCTATTCAAGTCAACAGCTAAATCATCTAAAACCCCAGCTAGTTCGTCTAGTTCACCACATGTCAAACGGGCATTGGCTGCCGAACATATTAAAAGACTCATGACTAATAAAACAATTGAATACATTTTTTTCATAGTTTCCCACCTCTTCATATTTTTTTGTGATTTTCAAAGAATTTAACAACCCTTTAAAATGAACGATAATCATATCATAAGAATAATTAATTCTAAATAAAGAACAGAAACGCGATCCAAAATATTTAACATTCTTACTCAAATGATCCCACGAATATTTGTCCAGCTGTTCCAAAATTTGGCTGAAATAAAGTTAACTCTAGTAATGGAGAAATAGCATAGCCATTGATAGCTTGAGAATCTTCAACATACCACCTTCCATACAAAGTCATTCCATCATATGAATCACTATTAGGTAATTCTATACTCACTGATGTATGCCCATCTCCATCTGATATATTCAAAGTTTTAGAGACATAATGCATTGTATCCTGCTCTAGAGGCAAAGATTCTATGCCTGGATCTGATTCTGACATAACAAATATAGCATTGGCTGCAGGCAAGGCATTCTCTATGGCTATGGTAAAATTTTTGTTACCCAGCAATCCTGGTTGATTGGCAAAAACTACTGGCGTTTTTCCATTGGTTCCAAATATACCATTTTCAGATATGATAGGGACTCTTAGGCTTTCTGCGAAAAGTAAAGGACTTGAGAATGGACCTGTTTCTTCGCCGACTCTTGGGTCAGATAGTGGTCTTTTAAGAAAAGCCAATAAATCATTTTTTTGGTTTTGACTTAAATTTAAAGGCCTAATTCTTGGATCTTTATTGGGGTTATTAAAATCTCCTCCTCTGTCATAAAAATCAACCACCGTTTCTAAAGATGAAAAATTTCCGTTGTGCATAAATGATGTTTTATTTTCTAAATTTCTTAAAGAAGGCGTTTTAAATCGTCCCTGATCAGCTGCTAATTCTGTCACTGCAAAACGGCCTACATCTTGAAAATTTGGACTGACTCCAATGTTATGAAAATTATTATCTGTTAACAAAGCACCTGTATGGCAAGCGATGCATTGAGAAGCTGTAAACACTCCTAAACCTCTTCTCTCTTGTTGCGTTAAAGCGTTTGGATTACCATTTAAACTTTGATCAAATGGTGATTGATTAGAAAACAATGAACGTTCATAACTGGCAATAGCCATGGCTATTTTTGCAGCACTTATTTCACTATTACCAAAGACTAGTTTAAACAATGTATGATAACTATTTGTTCCAATCCAATCTCTTAGATCATCGGGAACCATTGGTGATAATGCCAAGGGAGAAGCTTGTTGGATAGTCTTAATGACATCAAACCATGTGCGCCCAGAATGGGCCATTTCTTTACTGCTTAAGAGTGGCCCAAGTACTTGTACTTCGAGTGCTGCACCTGAAGATATGAGTATTTCATCAGTCAAGGGATCAATAAGTTGATCTCCTGCTCTGCCATCCCAAAACAAAGTACTCGAATAACCAGAATTAATAACCGAAGGCGCATTTCTGCTAGTTACTTGGGTGAAATAGCCAAAAACTGTGTGCATTAAATACTCACCCGATATATGAGTATCTGCCACACCAGGAGAACCTGTTATATCATCTTCTGTATTAAAGATTCCATCAAATCCTGGATTTTGAGCATCTGGGTTATTGGGATTCGACCTTGGATCTGTTCCGCCACTGCTCATTATATGACAAGACGCACAAGCAACCGTTTTTGTAGACGACAATTGTTCATCCCAATACAATGCTTTGCCTAACATGATTTTATCTGGACTCGATTGATTTTCAATTGGATCAACTGGTGGTAACAATGGGTTTATTGTTGGAGGATTCTGTGCCAAGGCACTGGCAGTAAACAACAGTAAAAATAATGCTTTCATCTCTTAATCTAATCTATTTTCATATAGGTTCATTCTAAGATTGAAATATGCATCAACTAAGGATCAATTGTGAAACAATCATTAGTAATTCGTTAAACAAAAAAAAGACCCTAATGTAGGGCCTTTTTTTATATTTAGTTCTAAAAGCTTAATTTCGCATATTTCTTTTTTTTCTGATTTCCTTCATGTGTTTTCTCATGCGTTTTTTAGCCCTATCTTTTCTGTTCTGCTTTTTATCTTCTAACATTTGCATTTGTTCTGCAGAGAGAACTTGAGAGAGTTCAGCTTGCGTATCAGCATGAATTAACTCTTTTGCTGCTTTCATTTTATCTCTTTTATTTTGCATGATTGCATCAAAACTTTTAATTTGTGATTCAGTTAAATTTAAATCGTTAATCATTTGCTCTCTGTGATGACTGGCTCTTTGCCCTTTTGCAAATGAGTCATGGCCTTTATTGTTTTGACCTTGTCCTGCATAAATTGTAAAGCTGCCAGTTAATAAAATCGCAAGTATAAATAATTTCTTTTTCATGATAATGCCTCTATTGGTTTAAAGTTTTTTATTCATTTATTGAATAAGCTTGAGATGAATTATAGAGGTCAAAATTGCATCAATTATGTAAAAAATATGAAGATTAATAAATATTAAAAACACACAATAATCTATTTTGCCTCAAATTTATAACCCATGCCGTATATTGAATGAACAAAATCTTTCGATGTATCTAGAGTCTTGAGCTTTTTTCTAATCTTTTTAATGTGACTGTCTATGGTGCGATCACTGACAATTCTCCCATCAGAATAAATTGAATCCATTAATTGATCTCGATTAAATATTCGGCCTTGTGCATCGTACAGTTTTTTTAACAAGTTAAATTCAACAAATGTGAGTTCAATAGAATTTCCCGCAAAATCAACCGTTAAAAAATCTTCATTTAAAAGCAAATTATCTAGATCTATTGGTTTGTTTTGTTGCTTTTTTCTTAAATGAACTTTTACTCTTGCGACTAATTCTCTGGGGCTGTAAGGCTTACATACATAATCATCTGCTCCAATTTCTAAACCAATTATTCTATCTATTTCATCAATTCTTGCCGTTGTCATGATTATTGGTGTTTGTGAAAACTGTCTGATTTCTTTACAAATAGATACACCATCTTTATTGGGCAACATAATATCCAATAAGATAACATCTGCAGCATACTTCTTAACCGCATCTATGGCATATTGTCCATCAACAATGATTTTAGATTCGATATTTTCCATCGCCAAATAATCTTGCATTATTTTACCCAGGTTTTCTTCATCTTCGATTATTAATACTTTATTCATATTGGCTTTTTCTAAGTTAAAAGTTAAATTTTGGGCAATTTTATAAGTATCTCTATTCCACCCAAATCAGAATGAGAAGCATTGATTGTTCCGTTGTGTGCCTTTACTATCTCTTTGCAAATAGATAAACCCAATCCAGATCCTCCCGAATGTTTGTTTCTAGATTTATCCGCTCGGTATAATCTATCAAATATTTTTTGCATTTGGTCGTCTTTTAAACTTGGAGAACTGTCTGATATGGATATTTCAATAACATCATGTTCACAGCTCACCTTGATCAAAGTTTGACCCCCTTCATCGGTGTATTGCCTAGAATTATTCAAGACATTGTTAAGCAATTGATTCAAACGATTGCTATCTCCCAATATATGACAAGAATTATTTGAAGCTTCCAACGATAAAGCAATATTTTTTTGAATAAATCTTAATTGATGGTTTTTATAACTCTGTTCAACTAAGTCAGATAAATTAACTTGCAACATTTGATACTTTAAAGCGCCCAAATCTGATTCACTTAAATCATGTAAATCATTGACTAAGTTTTTTAAAGACAGTATCTGTGAATGCAGTAAATTAATGGCATTGTTATCCGGTTTGTGAATGCCATCTTGAATGGCCTCAATTTCCCCCAGTATTACCGAAATAGGCGTTCTTAATTCATGTGCTATATCTGCAATTATGCGTTTTTGAGATTCAGAACTGGACTCAAGAGATTGCGCTAATAGATTAAAATGAGAGGCTAACTCACCCAGTTCATCTTTCCTAGTGGTATTGATTCTTGTGGAATAATCACCTGCAGCAACTTTTTTAGTGGCTTGAGTTATTTGATTAAGTAATCGGGTAAAATATTTGGCAATAGGAAAGGATATAAATACAGCCAGTACAATCATGATCAGCCCTAAACTAATCAACATTTTTTTTATATTTTCAGCAAAAAGTTTGTCTTGCTTGATTTGAATATTAACTTTATTTTGTAAGCCCAGATAACCAATTACCTGATTATCAACTTTTATTGGATCAAACCTTATCTCTTCACCTCTTCTCAATCTGACTCCAATAATATAATCTTTATTGGCATCAAACAAACTTATGGGAGGCAATTGTAAAGCCCTAAAACGTTGATTTGACGTGCCCTCAAAATTCCTGTTTCTTGGAGGTCTATTTTTTTGTCTTGGAGGCGGGTTTCTAAACTGTCCTTCTCTTAATAATTCAGCTGAACTTTGATTGATCAAATCATGCCATAACCTTTTATTGTTATATAACTCATCCCAAGTACCAAAATCTTGATAGTAACTTTTTAGTGTTAAGATAACATTTTCGTTAAATTGTTGATCTAATGCTTTGCGGTAGTTATAAAAACCTTTCTTAAACCCAGATTGCATACTAACAGCCATGCCAACAATCATAATAATTGTTAACATAACCAATATGAGCAATACTTTTATTTTAATGTTCAGTTTAAGCATCGGCCAAATATCTCATATAATCTTGCAAGAAATAAGGATTTTATGAATAGCAGATAAAAGTATTTGATTAACTGTCATTTAGATTCAATGTAAGACCTTTTTAGCAGTTCATCAAATAATAATTGGGTGAATTGTTGAGAATCTTTTTGATCCAAGTGTGAACTATCTGGTGAGTCAAATTGATCTAAGCCTTCAACATCTTTGAAATGAACAGTTAGTAAATCAGTATTTTCTTCAATTTTATCCCAATATAGTTCACGTGGATAATACGCTTCATCCAATTCCCAGTGCCCTTTGTATGTTGGAAATCTTACTAAAACTACTTGACCTCCACGGTCAACAATCGCTTGATTATATTGTATTAACAGATTAATATTTTCTGCCCATTTTACAGGTTCAGTTGGAGGTTGATTAAGGTAGTTTTGTTTTTTTGAATGCACAAAGTGATTGTATAAGTTTTCAACATTGGTCAGAGAGTAATTGGCCGAAACAGATTGATCTAAATGGGCAGTTGTGTAAAACGCTGATTGGAATTTTTTATTGACATCATAATATTCAACTACCTGTCTCAATCCCAAAAGCGGATGCAATAAACGCAGATTAGATTGGATTTTTGCTGTTAAAAACGCATCCAATGATTTGTATAATGTGGCATTATTTAAATAATAATGATTTTGCGGTTGTTGCATATCAAAATAGACCGGCTCTAATGCTTGTGCATTAATTGATGCAATCACAATGCCGTTAAAAGACGCATCATCGGCTAACGCTTTCAAGGTAGCCAATGGATAATGACCATTAACGCTCAATTGAGTCACGGTGTAATTTAAAAAGTTATCTCTTAAATAATTCATACTCAGGTCTAATTGACTTCTTGAAGCACCGACTATCACTAAACTATTTTTAGTATTACTTACTTTTTCTCTGTACCAAGACCACAAATCATTGTTGTTTTCGATAGATGCAGAAAAGCCTTTATTCTTTAAATAGAATTCATAAGAGCCTAAGGTTGATAGACAGATTATCAAACTTAAAGCCCAAGTAAGAAGCCATTCTTTGTTTGTTGGTTTTAGTTTCATCTTTTTAGAACTGGAAGTAAATAAAGGCATCTGAATTTCCTGATGAAATAAAAATTAAAATAAGGCACAAAGACAAGTAAATTGATCTGCTTAAAACTGAACAAGATTGCAATACTTCAGTGATATATTTTTCTTTGAAAAATACTTGTAAAAACAATAGAACCATAAAAGATAACAAAACCAATTGTGTCCATAAGTTCCACTCAATAATTGAATTGCCTTCTGTCATAAAAAACAGACCAGAAAAAATCATAGACACCTGATCCAGGTTTTCAGCTCTAAATACAACAAAAGCAATCATCACTAAAAACAGAGTAATAAACATCATGAACAACTGCATGAGTTTATAACGCATAAGACGTTTAGAAATTTGCAAAGATTTTAACCCACGTTCAAGAACCAAGTACATGCCATGCAAGAAACCCCACATAATAAAAGTCCATGCTGCTCCATGCCAAAACCCGCCAAGTAGCATTGTAATCATCAAGTTCTTGAATGTTTTCAATGTGCCATTTCTATTGCCACCTAATGGAATATACAAGTAGTCTCTGAGCCAAGATGATAAAGAAATGTGCCATCTTTGCCAGAAATCTGAAAATCCAATAGCAGCTAATGGTGATTTAAAGTTAAAGGGCAGAACAAATCCCAAGCACAAAGCTGTGCCAATTGCGCACAATGAATAACCAGCAAAATCACAAAATATTTGAGCGAAAAAGAAAATACTTGCTAACCAAGAAGACAATGGATCTGCCTGTATATTATCTGAAAAAACAGCGTTAACAAATGGCGCAAAAAAGGCATCTGCTAAAACAACTTTTGTGAAAATACCGATAATAAAAAGACTAACACCCAAAGAAAAAGTATTAAAACTGATTGTATTTTGTACTTTCAATTGTGGTAAAAATTCTTTTGCCCTAACTATAGGTCCTGCTACCAATTGAGGAAAGAAACTCACAAATAAGGCATAATCTAAAAAGCTGTTGTGTGGTTTAAGTTTTTTAAAATATATATCTAATGTATACGATAAAGTTTGGAAAGTATAAAAGGAAATCCCCATGGGCAGGATGATTCCAGGATCAAACGATTCAAACTTCCAGCCCAATAACAGCATTAAACTTTGAAAATTTTCTAATAAAAAACCGCTGTATTTAAAGAGTGATAATAACCCTAAATTAAAAAACAGACTCAACCATAACCAATGCTTTCGTTGTTGGATAGACTTTGATAGATAAACCTTTTTAGCAATGTTCCAATCCACAAAAGTTGATAAAAACAATAATAAGACAAATGGAGGGTTCCATGCCGCATAAAAAATATAAGAACACAGTAATAAATTGGTTTTTTTTATTTTCCAATTTATTCCTGAATAGTGAATAATCAAGATGATAAGAAAAAATAAAAGAAATGTGACTGAATTAAATAGCATATATTCAGTTAACGGTAAAACCTAACAAATTAATCTTGATTTCCATCTTATCTAAAAAATCCTTATCCTGTTCTTGAGCCAAATATATCAGTGCCTATTCTAACCATTGTCGTTCCTGAAATTATGGCCGATTCCAAATCTGCTGACATGCCCATTGAGAGTGTATCAACAGGTATGATTTTTTGCATTTCTTGATATACAGCGTAACATTCATCAAACTGGAGCTTTTGTACCTTTATATCATCACTTGGTGCTGGAATGCACATAAGACCCCTGATAGTTAAATTTAAAAATTGCTGCGATTCCGAAGCCAAGTCAATTAACGCCTCAGCAGATAGGCCTCTTTTAGTTAATTCGTCTCCAACTTTCAATTGTAACAGTACATTGAGATTATTATCAATGGTTTGTCTTTGGGCATTCAACCTTCTCAGTAATTTAAGAGAATCTATCGAATGCACCCATGCAAAATGTTGGGCAATATACTTGCTCTTGTTAGATTGCAGGGGACCAATAAAATGCCATTCTATCTCTAAGTCAGATAAGGATTCTATTTTTTTCAAAGCCTCATCCACATAACTTTCTCCAAAACTTTTTTGACCCAAATCAAAAAGCTGCCTTATTTTATCAATTGAATGCTTTTTACTTACCGCCAATAAGTCAATATTTCTTTCCAAATTATATTTACATTTGCAGTCATCAATTCTTTGTTTTACAGCTAAATAACGATTTATTAATGACATAATGAGCAGATATAGAAAAAAAAACATATTTTAACGTTATTTAATAGTAAATACACATTCTTTTCTTTGTCATTTTCAATCATTCAGTTAAAATACTCGACTTTTTATAATCCGAACAATTGGAGATAGTAACTAATGCCTAGCGTAAAAGTAAGGGATAACGAGCCGTTTGATATAGCTCTAAGACGTTTTAAGCGTTCATGCGAAAGAGCAGGAACTTTAGCAGAATCACGTAAAAGACAATTTTATGAGAAACCAACTCAAGAACGTAAAAGAAAACGTGCAGCTGCTGTAAAACGTACACAACGTCAAGCAAGCAGACAAAGAATGCGCAAACGCATGTACTAAAGGCAGATATTATTATGTCTTTAAAATCAAGTATTTTAGATGATATGAAAACTGCCATGCGTGCAAAAGATAAGAAAAAAGTTGGTACCATTAGACTTTTGACTGCTGCAATCAAACAAATAGAAGTTGATGAACGCAAAGAATTATCGGATTCAGACGTGGTTGCCATAGTCACTAAAATGGTCAAGCAACGCAAAGACTCTGCTCAGCAATATCAAGACGCAGAAAGAAATGACCTTGCAGACCAAGAAATTTATGAAATTGGTATTATTGAAAAATATCTTCCAGAACAATTATCAGACTCTGAAATTGAATCATTGATAAAAAATGCCATTGGTAAAGTTGGTGCCAAAGGCATGCAAGATATGGGTAAGGTAATGGGTTTACTCAAGGCCGATTTAGCTGGAAAAGCTGACATGGGCGCTGTGAGCCAAAAGATTAAGGCCCTACTTCAATCTTAACTTTCAAACACTATCGCACAAGGATGTGTGGTAGGATATTACACAATTTAAACGCAACAAAATAATGGCTGGTATTCCTTCAGAATTCATTGATCAGTTAATCGATCGCATTGATATTGTTGATGTCATATCTCCCAGAGTTACATTAAAGAAAGCAGGCAAAGACTACCAAGCACTTTGTCCTTTTCATACTGAAAATTCTCCCTCTTTCACTGTTAGTCAAAACAAACAGTTCTATCACTGTTTTGGTTGTGGCAAACACGGATCTGCTATTGGTTTTTTAATGGAATTTGAAGGCATGGATTTTGTCGATTGCGTGGAGACTCTCGCTCAATCAGCAGGTTTAGAAGTTCCAAAAACAGGTAAATTTCAGAATCAAAACAAAGGTTTATACCAAATTGTTGAGAATGCTAATCGGTATTTTAGCCAGGGTTATTTACATTCTGAATTTGCAAAACAATACATGCATAATCGGGGTATTTCAGATAAAACACTGCAAACTTTTCAAGTAGGGTTTGCACCAGAAAGTTGGGATGGATTGCTCAAAAGACAGAACAACACACCTCAAAGTGATTTATTAAAAGCTGGCCTCATTGTTGAAAATGATAACGGGCGTATTTATGACAAATTTCGCAGTCGTATCATATTTCCTATTCAAGACAAAAGAGGAAGAGTTATTGCTTTTGGTGGGAGAGCCATAGAAGACGATCAAAAACCGAAATACCTCAACTCACCCGAAACACCTCTTTTTCACAAAGGCAAGGAGCTTTATGGATTAAATATTGCCAGAAAACACAGCAATGAGAAATCAATTATTGTTGTAGAAGGTTATATGGATGTTATTGCCTTGCACCAATTTGA
Organism: Marinicellaceae bacterium; assembly: GCA_045107085.1. Classification (GTDB taxonomy): domain Bacteria; phylum Pseudomonadota; class Gammaproteobacteria; order Xanthomonadales; family Marinicellaceae; genus NORP309. Next base: position 30,491 of record JBGCFT010000237.1, read on the forward strand.
AATCAAAAACAGTGTCGCTACATTAGGTACAGCTACCAGTCAAGAACATATAGTGACATTGTTGCGCAGCTATAATGAACTCATCTTTTGTTTTGATGGTGATAAAGCCGGAAGACAAGCGGCTTGGAAAGCATTGGTCACTTGTTTACCCGTTTATCGCGATGATAAAAATATAAAATTTCTGTTTTTACCCGAAAAGCATGACCCAGATACTTTTGTTAAAGAACACGGAAAAGAGGCCTTTTTAAACCAATTAAGAGATGCCACATCTTTGTCTCAATTTCTCTTGAAAAGATTGAACCATAATATTGACATAAATAGCATTGATGGCAGGGCTAAATTTATAGACAACAGTCGGTCTTATATTAATGAATTACCTAATGGTCAATTTAGAAAACTACTGCAAGAAGAAATCAGCCAATTAACCAAGACAAAAGTCAACTTTCAAGAAAAAACAAATTCTCCTAAAATCCGCAGTATCGATAAATGGACACCCATTAGAAAAGCCATTGTTATACTCATTAATGCACCTCATTTGGTTGAAGTTTTACCAGAAAACATGCCATTTAATAAAATAAAACAAAATGGTATAAATATTCTGACGGAAATAGTTGAATTTTGTCGTCTTAATCCCCATGTAACAACAGCTGTGCTTATAGAGAATTTCAGGCAGCACAATGCTTATGAGCATTTAAGCGCATTAGCTACCGTTTCTTTGAGTTTGAATAGTGAACAATTGTTACTTGAACTTGAAGACATAAAAAAACATTTTGATAAAACAATACAAAAGATTAAAATAAATAATCTTAGACTCAAACAAACCAATCAGGGCCTTTCTCAACAGGAAAAGCACGAATTAATTGAGTTACTATCACAACAAATAAAATAGAAATATATTTATGGAACAACAGCAAGAAACGCAACAACTACAAATCAATTCTCAATCTCAAATGAAACTATTGATTCTTAAAGGCAAAGAGCAAGGCTATTTGACTTATGCAGAAATCAACGATCACTTGCCTGAGGACATTGTTGAAACTGAAATGGTTGAAGACATCATTCAAATGATTAATGACATGGGTATTCAAGTTTATGATGAAGCTCCTGATGAAGATGAAATTTTACTCAATGATGATGCAGCCAAAGAAGACGATGATACTGCCACAGAAGAAGCCATGGCCGTGCTTTCAGCAGTAGATGCCAACATTGGAAGAACAACAGATCCTGTTCGTATGTACATGCGTGAAATGGGTTCGGTGGAATTACTTTCAAGAAAAGAAGAAATTGCCATTGCCAAGCGTATTGAACGCAGTGCTCACTTTATCATCGAAGCCATTGCAAAGTTTCCGAAAACTGCAGAGGCTATGATAGAAGAATTAGAAGACATGGATGAGGAAGGCTTTAAACTTCATGATGTCGTTTTAGATATCTATAATCCACACGAAGAAGCTGTTATTCCTAAAGTTAAAAAACCAACTGACGTTGCAGATGATGATGAAGACGAGGATGAAGAGGAAGAAGTTGATCAAGGATTAGATCCAGCTGAAGTAAAATCAAGACTTATTGCTGTAAAGAAAATTTATAATAAATTCTTAAAGTCTGTTGAAAGCAAAGGATTAGCTCAGGATATTCAGAAAAAATATTTGTTACAAATCTCTGAAATTCTAGTAGAGTTCAAATTCTCAGTACGCCTGAACTCAAAGTACAATATGCAAGTCAAAATTGCGCAAGAAAATATCAGATATATCGAAAGACGCATCATGAATATTTGTACTGAACAATGTAATATGCCAAGAGGTAAATTTATTCGTTCATTCATCGGTAAAGAAGCCGATGTTAAATGGATAGATGGTGTTATTGCGAAAGAAGACAAATTTTCAACCTTACTTTCTGTCTACAAAGATGAAATAGTTAAATTGCAGACAAAAATGCAGTTTTTAGAGACACGCTATAAACTTACTATTCCAGAAATCAAAGAAATTAACCGAAACATTACTGTTAATGAAGCAAAATCAAGACGTGCCAAGAAAGAAATGATTGAAGCCAATTTAAGATTGGTTATATCAATTGCTAAAAAATACACCAATCGTGGCTTACAATTCCTTGATCTGATTCAAGAAGGCAATATCGGACTGATGAAAGCAGTAGAAAAATTTGAATACCGACGCGGTTATAAATTTTCAACTTATGCAACTTGGTGGATTCGACAAGCCATCACACGCTCAATTGCTGATCAAGCCAGAACCATTAGGATTCCTGTGCATATGATTGAAACCATCAATAAATTGAATCGAGTTTCAAGACAGTTATTGCAAGAAAAGGGCCGTGAAGCAACAGCTGATGAATTATCAGAGATTCTTGAAATGCCTGTTGAAAAAGTGCGTAAAGTCATAAAAATCGCCAAAGAACCCATTTCTATGGAAACACCCATAGGTGATGATGAAGATTCTCACTTGGGTGATTTTATTGAAGACGGCAATATTTTATCACCATTAGATTCTGCTACAGTGAATGGTCTAACTAACACAGTGACAAATCTACTTGAGGGTTTGACTCCAAGAGAAGCCAAAGTGTTACGTATGAGATTTGGTATCGATATGAATACAGATCATACACTTGAAGAAGTAGGCAAACAATTCGATGTGACACGTGAGCGTATTCGTCAAATTGAAGCCAAGGCATTGCGCAAGTTAAGACATCCAAGTCGTTCGGAATTGCTCCGAGGATTTATGAGTCTTTAGATAAATTTTTTATACCCATTAAAAAAGGCAGATATTATATCTGCCTTTTTTTTCGTTCTTTTATATTCGTAAAGTGAATAAATACTAGGTTCTCAAACCTATGCCTTTGTTAAGCATATACAAACAAATAGCAGTGAGTCCGACTACAAAGGTCAATATTATCGCATATGCCGTGTAAATATTGACATCACTGACACCAAGAAAACCATATCTAAATGCATTGACCATATACAGTACTGGATTAAATTTGGAAATGGTTTGCCAAACATCTGGCAACAATGAAATCGAATAAAAAACGCCGCCTAAGTAGGTTAAAGGAGTTAATACGAATGCCGGTATAATAGCAATGTCATCAAATTTTGTTGCCAAACAAGCATTAACAAAACCAGCCAAGCCAAAAACAATGGATGTTAACAGAACTGTCGATAACACGATCCAAATGTTGTGAATTTGGATTTCAGTAAAAAACAATGAAATAATTGTCACTATTCCGCCAACCAATAAGCCACGTGATAAAGCACCTAACACATGACCGAATAAGATAACCCAATTGGGCATCGGTGAGACCAGCATTTCTTCCACATGCTTACTAAATTTTGCACCAAAAAACGAAGAAACAATATTGCCATATGAATTGGTAATAACTGACATCATGACCAAGCCAGGTACAATAAATGTCATGTAATCAAAGCCACCCATTTCGCCAATTCTTTTTCCAATTAAATTTCCAAAAATCACAAAATAAAGTGTCATAGTGATAGCTGGTGGAAGAATGGTTTGCGTCCATATTCTGAGTATTCTGACTACTTCTTTACGCGTTAAAGTGAAAAGAGCTGTTAGATAGGTTTTATTCATGAGGCACTCTCCTCTTCTTTTTTGTGGGTCATTTTATAAAACAACTCTTCTAGTCTGTTGACTTTATTTCTCATAGATATAACTTTATAGTCTAATTTATCAATTTGTTTAAAAACATCATTCAAGGCTTTCGATTTGTGTACATCCAATTGTATGGAAAAATCCTCTGTTATTTCAGCATCCAATGTCGTTAATAATTCTTCAGTTGGATTCTTATTCAAATCAAAGATAAAAGTTTCTATATCTAAAGTCGTCAATAATTGTTTTATTGTCGTATTTTTAATGATTTCTCCATGATTAATGATAGCAATATTTTTACACAGCTGTTCTGCTTCTTCTAAATAGTGGGTTGTCAAAATAATTGTTGTTCCATCATCACTAATTTGTTTCACAAACTCCCACATTGATCTTCTAATTTCAATATCAACACCAGCTGTTGGCTCATCTAAAATCAACAGTTTTGGTTCATTCATCATCGCTCTAGCAATCATCAAACGGCGCTTCATGCCTCCAGATAAACTTCTAGACATGGTGTCCTTCTTGTCCCAAAGCTGTAATTGCTTTAGATACTTTTGCGCTCTTTCAATGGCAACAGAACGATTAACACCATAATATCCTGCTTGATTAATCAAAATATCCATGGGTTTTTCAAACATATTAAAATTAAATTCTTGAGGAACCAAACCTATGTGAGATTTGACAAGATTACGCTGTGTTTCTAATGAGTCACCAAAGACTTCAACAGTCCCGGAAGTGGCATTAACCAAAGAAGAAATAATACCAATCAAAGTCGATTTTCCAGCCCCATTGGGGCCAAGTAAAGCAAATATTTCGCCTGATTGAACTGTCAAATCAAGTCCTTTTAAAGCAATGGTACCATTATTATAAGTTTTTTTGAGATTCGAAACTTTTAAAGCTAGAGTCATAAGTAATTCTGGTTGTTTTTTAGTCATTGAAGACTGTTATTTTGGATCGAGTCATGTCGATATTTTGTGATTATTGAAGCATTTATACTCAAAATTGATTGATAAATAGACATATTAATTGATTCATATACATATAATTTCATCAAGGTAATCAGGGCTCCTATGATAGGACATAAAACCCATAATTAAAATTAAATTCATCATATTTATCCATATAAAAAAATCCTGCAAACTGTTACTAGTCCATCAAAACTGTTGTTAATGGCTCACAGAAAGTTTGCAGATTAATAAGTTTGAACTTTGGCGTTATATTGATACTGCTCTAAAGCTTCAATTCTTAACTCCAAAGGTGGATGTGTAGCGAATAAACTACTTAATTTTGAAGAGCCGGCAGAGATGCCAAAAGCAGCAAACTCACCTTCTAACTTTTCACCAGAGGATCTTTGCAATGCTTTCAATGCATCTATCATATTTTGATTGCCTGCTAAGTTTGAACCACCACGATCTGCGTGGTATTCGCGGTATCGAGAAAATTTATTAATAATAATTGCCGCCAAAAAGCCCAAGACTATTTGTGCAATCATGGTTCCAATAAACTGCCCTACTCCATAGCCGCCTCGATTATCACTGCGCATGGCAGCGCTCATTGCATATCCAATGATACGTGAAAAGAAAATCACAAATGCGTTGAGAATACCTTGCAACAAAGCCATTGTTATCATATCACCATTAGCTACATGACTAACCTCATGTCCTAGAACCGCTTCCACCTCATTGCGTTTCATATTCTTCATCAAACCTGTACTAACAGCAACCAGTGCATTGTTTCGACTCATGCCCGTTGCAAAAGCATTTGGGCTTGGTGAGTCAAAAACACCCACTTCAGGCATACCAATGCCTGCACTTTCAGCTTGTCTGCGAACCGTATCAACCAACCACATTTCAGTTTCATTGGATGGCTTTTCAATGACTTGAACATTCATGCTCTTTTTGGCCACCCATTTTGAAATAGCCAAAGATATAAATGAGCCAATACTTCCCCAAAGCAGGGAAAATACGGCCAATGAAGTATAGTTTAAGCCATTACTATACAACTGACGGTCAAAACCAAAAACCCGCATAACCAAACTGATAACAGCCAAAATAGCGATGTTTGTTATGACAAATAAAAATACTCTTTTCATAGTTATGTCTCTAAATTGTTGAATTTATTATGGTATTTAGTTTTTAGATTTTCAAGTGCCATTGGTCCTAATAACCATGTTAATTAAATTTTGCATAAAAAAAGGGAAGTAAAACTTCCCTTTTAAGGCTTTATGTATGCAAATTTTAATCTCTTAATTTAGAGATAAGTCTTAACATTTCTACATACAACCATACGATTGTAACCATTAGGCCAAATGCGCCATACCATTCCATGTGCTTTGGAGCGCCTTCTGCTGATCCACGTTCAATAAAATCGAAGTCAAGAATAAGGTTCAATGCAGCGATAACAACAATGAATAAGCTTAAACCTATGCTCAACATACTACTATTACCAAACTGGTTGACAGAAAAGTTTGCGCCAAATAAAGAGGCAACAATACTAATCACGTAGAATATCATGATTCCCATGGTCGCTGTAATAACAACTTTCTTAAACATGGGTGTTGCTCTGATTATTCCAGTTCTGTAGGCAATTAACATACCCAGAACTGTGGCCATAGTTGCCATCGCAGCTTGCATTGCGATACCAGGCCATTGCATTTCTAAAATTCCAGAAAGTGCTCCTAAGAAAACACCTTGAACTGCTGCATATATTGGTGCAACAATTGAAGCCCATTCAGGACGTTTCCACATGGCAATGTAACAACCGATTGAAACAGCTAAACTGGTCCAGAAAAAAGGCATCAGTAACTGCGGAGATGAGCCAACTTTAGACCAACCCCATGCACCAGTTATCATAGCTAATACGACCAAGACACCTGTTTTATTGATGGTACCATTGATTGTCATACGCTGCGATTCATCTGCAACAAATTGATCTGTGGGTCCTAAACTCAAGTTTTCGGTTTTTTCAAACGCTTTCATGGCAGGATTTGATGATTTAAAGTTCATGTTCGTTCCTCTAGTAAGTTTAAGTTATTATAGGGCTTTTCGACAACAATTCAAGAGCGAAGTTTCAAGTTTGAAAAAATTCTAAGCATAGCTCTGGTTAAGTATTCAGTTCACCCAAAAATTGACGGTAATATTTTAATTCCTCAATGGATTCTCTGACATCATCCATTGCTAAATGGTTGCCTTTTTTTTCAAAACCTTCGAGTATTTTTGGGTTCCATCGGGTAAACAATTCTTTAATGCTGCTGACATCAATTTGGCGGTAGTGAAAATAGTTTTCAAGTTCTGGCATCCACTTGGCCAAAAAACGTCTGTCTTGGCAGATGGTATTGCCACACATGGGTGAACGATGAATATCAATGTGCTCTTTTAAAAAGTCTAAAGACAGTCTTTGGGCATCTTTTAAAGAGATTTCGGAATCTACTACCCGTGCCCATAAACCAGAATCAGTATGGTGTTCTGTATTCCACTCATCCATTTTTTCTAGAATGGATAAAGGCTGATGAATCGCCATTGCCTCTCCTTCAGCAATAATATTCAGGTTTTTGTCAGTTACTATCAAAGCAATTTCAATTATCCTATCTTTCATTGGATTGAGACCCGTCATTTCTAAGTCTATCCAGATCAAGTTTGTTTTTTTATCTATCATAGTATTATCCTTTAAAATTTTGACACATTTTAACCCAAAACCACCTATAAGATGTAGAATACTTTACTATGCAAAAATATAGAGTCATTTCAACACAAAAACAAACAGCACTGGTTCTTAATACTGAAAACAATGAACAACAAGCCTGTTTTTTTTCTAGAAAGCATAAACCCATTTGTGGAGATTTTGTTAATATTCAATTTAATAAGAACGAATATTTAATTTCAAAAATACTTGATCGCAAAAATATATTTTCACGGGCTAACCACAAAGGCACAAGACAAAATATTGCTTCTAATGTTGACAATCAAATCATTGTGGTCGCAGTCAAACCAGAACCGACAAAAGATTTAATCAACCGGTATTTGATTGCTGCTCACTTGTGCCAAATGAAACCAATCATAGTCTTTAATAAATATGACATAGATGAAAATTTTTTTACAGCCACTCAAAATTTATATCAAGAATTAGGATACACAACATTATCTACCAGCACCAAAACAGGACATTGTTTTAAAGAATTGATTGCGTTGATGCATGGAAAAACATCCATCTTTGTTGGCATGTCTGGTGTCGGCAAATCCTCTATCAGTGAATTGATTTTAAAAAACTCATTGAAAACAGGCGAAATATCCAAAAAAACAGGCAAAGGTTCTCATGTGACCTCTGTTACCCAGCTTTATCAAATACCGGATTCAGATGGTTTCTTGATCGATTCTCCGGGAGTTTGGGAATATGGTTTATGGAAAATGGATGAACATGAAATAGCGGCTGGATTTCCTGAAATTCATGCGCAATTAGGCCGGTGTAAATTCAGCAATTGCACACATACACATGAACCAGGCTGTCGCATTAAAACAGCCGTTGATAACAATCAAATTAACGAATTACGGTACCTTTCCTACCTTAGAATTATCGATTCGATGAAATACTGGGACTAAAAATACATGATTAAAATAAATTATTGTCAATATTGTGGTGGCAAAACTGAAGATAAAATTCCCAATGGAGATGATCACGTCCGTGCCATTTGCACACAATGCAAGGCCATTCACTATCAAAATCCAAAAATAATTACCGGTGTGATTGTTAGTCATGAAGGGAAAATTTTACTGGCAAAACGCGCCATTGAACCCCGTTATGGCACCTGGACAGTACCTGCTGGATTTATGGAACTAGAAGAAACAGCTCAAGTGGGCGCTGCACGGGAATGTTTTGAAGAAACGGAAGCTAAAATTAAAAACATAGAGTTGTTTGGTGTATACAATACTACCGTTAATTCCCAAGTTTACACAATGTTTAGAGCAGAATTAGATGGCACCCACTTTACAGAAACCATCGAAAGCTTAGAAGTTAAATTAGTCAACCCAGAAGACATACCATGGGATGATTTGGCTTTTCCTTGTATCGTATCCGCCTTAAAACGCTATGTCGAAGAAATGAAAACCGGTTTCACAGTCAAACTTGAAGACATTCATGGTAGTTTTCATGGTGCAAAACTCAGTGGATATTTTGATAACTAAATAACCTAAAACTTGTTTTAGGCTGAGAAGACTGAGATTTTAACTTTAGGTTGGTAGATTAAAAAGCACGGAGAATGTGAGCCTATGAGTAATATGAGACCATTCGAGTATTTTGTAACTTGATCAGAAGGATTCAGAGGTAATTATTATCCGCTTAAAACTTATTTTAGACTTACTATCAGCATAAAACTTGTTTTAGGCTGAGAAGACTGAGATTTTAACTTTAGGTTGGTGGATTAAAAAGCACGGAGAATGTGAGCATATGAGTAATATGTGACCATTCGAGTACTTTATAAACTGATCAAAGGATTAGCTGCTAAGTTCTATCAGCTTAAAACTTGTTTTAGGTTGAGAATGCTGAGATTTTAACTTCAGGTTGGTGGATTATAAGGCACGGAGAATGTGAGCATATGAGTAATATGTGACCATTCGAGTACTTTATAATCCGCCAAGATGGATTAAAAGATGAGTATTATCAGCCTAAAAATGGGTAGCGGTAATCTACAGGTGGAACAAACGTCTCCTTAACTGTCCTTGGAGACATCCAACGGTATAAGTTTAATGCACTGCCGGCTTTGTCATTGGTACCTGATGCTCTTCCACCACCAAAGGGTTGTTGGCCGACAACGGCACCTGTTGGCTTGTCATTGATATAAAAGTTTCCTGCTGAAAATCTTAATTTATCAGCCATGTGGTTTATGACATATCGGTCTTGAGCAATTATGGCACCCGTTAAAGCATATGGTGAACCTTTGTCACAAATGTCTAGGGTTTCATCGAGCTTTTCATCATCATAGACATAGATGGTTAATACTGGTCCGAAGATTTCTTCGCTCATGGTTTTAAAATTGGCATTACTGGTAAGAATAACTGTAGGCTCAATAAAGTAACCGACAGATTTATCACATGTACCGCCCATGATAACTTCAGCATCCTCGGCATTTTTGGCAAAGTCAATAAAGCTTTCAATCTTATCAAATGAGCGTTCATCGATGACTGCATTGATGAAATTTCCAAAATCACGGGTTGTGCCCATTTTGAAACTGGCCAAATCTGCTGCCAATAAATCTTTGACTGCATCCCATTGTGAAGCAGGAATGTAGGCACGAGATGCGGCTGAACATTTTTGCCCTTGGTATTCAAATGCCCCACGAGATAATGCTGTGGCCACTACTTTTGGATCAGCAGAATTGTGTGCAAATACAAAATCTTTGCCACCTGTTTCACCCACCAAACGTGGATAACTGCGGTAACGATCAATGTTGCCACCGACTTCTTTGTATATGTGTTGAAATGTACCTGTAGAGCCAGTAAAGTGAACACCAGACAATTCAGGACGAGGCAACAAAACACGTCCCGCATCTGGGCCATCAGCTGCGACCATATTAATCACGCCATCAGGTAAACCCGCTTCTTTGAAAACTTGCATAATGATGTGCGCTGATAACATTTGTGTACCAGAAGGTTTCCACACAACCGTATTACCACACATAGCAGGTGTCGCTGGAAGATTACCAGCAATGGCTGTAAAATTAAAAGGAGAAATCGCTAACACGAAGCCTTCAAGTGGGCGCCAATCTAATTGATTCCAAACTCCTTCTGATGAAACAGGCTGTTGATTCATGATTTGTTGATAGAAGTGTGCATTAAAGCGCAAGAAATCTATAAATTCACAAGCCGAGTCAATTTCTGCCTGCATACAATTTTTTGATTGGCCTAACATGGTGGCTGCATTGATGGTATTACGATAAGGGCCTGCCAATAAATCAGCCGCTCTTAAAAATACGGCTGTTCTTGATTGCCAAGGCATGGCTCGCCATTTTTCTTGGGCCGCTAAGGCAGAATCAACTGCTGCATTCAACTCATCATCTCCAGCCAAATACGAAACACCCAATACATGTTGGTGATTATGCGGCATCACAACATTTTCACTGCGATCAGTAAAAACTTCCTTACCATTTATAACACAAGGAATTTCATATTTTGTTGCTGCCATTTTGTCCCATTCTGCTGCCAATGAAATGGCTTCTGCTGAATCCGGAGCATATTGTTTGATTGGCTCATTAATAGGAGCTGGAACATTAGGAATGTGTGAACTTATCATTTTGGTTACCTTTTGAAATATGTCTGTGTATTTTTCCAATTATGATTCATGGAAATACAAAAAAGACAAAAACTGTTAATTAAATAAATTGAGATCAGTGTATATTTGGTGCGCTATTTTAGATGATAAATGGGCCAACCTGCAAGCAGTATCTGAGTATCTCTTTTAATGACTGGGATTAATGCGTAATCAAATAGACTCTTTCATAAAGATAACGACAGCCTTGTTGTTTAAATTTCTCTTCTCTAGCAATAATATCAACTTTTTGTAACAATTCAATCGCATTATTATTGTTATATAAAGCGCGGACTTTATCATCTGATGTTGTAAATGGAGGCCCGATGGGACCAGAGGTTTTAATAAACTCTAATGTGATTAATAGTTGCTTAACATCCTGCTGAATAATACTGCACATTTTCTTTGCATATTTTTCAACCAAATCCTCAGGCAATGCGATTAAAGCAGCCCGATCATATATAGCATTGACATGAGCGGTATGTGTTTTGGATAAGTTGAAAAAATCACCCAGATAAATTGTGATTGATTGGCAGTGGTATACCACAAAAGGTTCTTCAATTTTTTTGTCGTATTGCAAATTATTCTCTGTAAAGAATTGTTCTACAGCTAATTCACTGAGTTCTATGCCAATAACATGATACCCTTGTTCTGCCAACCAAATCATATCCATACTCTTACCACACAAAGGCACAAAAATTGTATCACCTGGCTTCAAAGATAATTCTCCGATATATTCCATTAACAAAGGGTGCACAAAACTTTTATGAAAACCCGTTTGATTGTTTTGCCATTTTTCTATCCAAAATTCTTTTTTCATATCGTAATTATTGATTAAAATTGATTGCTCGTATATTCTAATGGCTCTTTGATATTTGAGCCACAAAGTGAGCAAAAACTTACCAAATATTTTAACAGTTTCTCGGGTCGCTTTGATACCTGTGATGTTAATTTTTTTCTACTTGCCATTCGACTGGAACCGAATTGCCGCTTGCGCAGTATTTGGTATAGCTGGCCTCACGGATTTTTTAGATGGTTATTTTGCAAGAAAACACAAAACTTTTTCAAAATTTGGTGCATTTTTAGATCCTGTCGCTGATAAATTAACAGTCACAACAGCACTGATCATATTATTGCAAGACCACAATACTATATTAATGATGATAGCTACAGCCGTGATTGTCGGCAGAGAACTTACCATTTCAGCACTCAGAGAGTGGATGGCAGACTTGGGTGAACGCACTACAGTCAATGTGGCTTTCATTGGAAAATTAAAAACAACTTTCCAAATGTTGGCCATCGGATTTCTACTGTTTAAAAATGACCTGTGGGGAATACCTGTATTCACTATTGGATTAACATTGTTATACATAGCCACAGTCTTAACTTTATGGTCAATGTTTATCTATTTGCGTGCTGCATGGCCAATGATGAAAGAAAAAATATAAATATTAAATTAATCTGAAATAAACAGTTGACAATTTATTGAGTCAACATATAATGTGCAACCTCTTTTGCGGGAATAGCTCAGTTGGTAGAGCACGACCTTGCCAAGGTCGGGGTCGCGAGTTCGAGTCTCGTTTCCCGCTCCAAATAAACGTATTCTTACCAACAAGAATACACATTTAAATGATCGGCTACCAGAGTTCATTTAAATACAAGGCTGGATGGTAGAGTGGTTATACAGCGGTTTGCAAAACCGTGGACACCAGTTCGAATCTGGTTCCAGCCTCCATACAGCTGATACACCCTGCCCGGGTGGCGAAACTGGTAGACGCAAGGGACTTAAAATCCCTCGGTGGTAACACCGTGCCGGTTCGACTCCGGCCCCGGGCACCATTTTTTTGATTGATATTATCTCATAAAGACTCAATTTTGACGCTTAAAAAAGTTTCATTTATGGCATATAAGATCATTTTTTCTAAGCACCAAACTTTCGTCTTTCTAAGGCAATCTAAATCAAAAAACAAGTTTTTCTATGTACTTCTCGACCTAATTAATTCTTTAAGTCTAAACTACAAACAATCCAACAAAAATCAAGCTAAAAATAAGATTTAAAAATTTACTATGTATTTCTTCAAAAGTGTGTACTTTATTATTTATTGAAATGAAGCATGTACTCCATCCGTGAGTATCTAATATGTAATAGAAGTCAATGTCGTCAGGATGATTCATTTTTTTATCTCATTAGCATTTTGCACCAAGTAGACTCGTCCATCAATAAATGCCAACTCTAAATATGTTAATAACTTTTTGGAGTCGATTTTTTTTAAAACCCACAAAGCCATAATACGCTGATACTCATGATTTGTTTCCCATGCTTTTATACAATAGCTCTCAGTGTGATTAGAATCTATTTCACCAAGACTTTGCAATGCCCTACGACTTGTATATTCATTTGTATCAACAACCAATTTAAGTAAGGCTGCTTCAGCAAGTGCAGAGTCTAATGAGCATTCGCCTAAAGCAACAGCAAACTGCCATTTCGCTTCATTTTCTGTTGAGTTGATTACATGCTCTATTAGTAATTGAAATAGTTCTTCTTTTAATGCAACAGCTTCTATTAGATGCTCCATTTCATTTTCGCGTGCGATCACATAAATTATGTCTGCAATTTCAGTTCCAGATAATTGAGTAGGAACTTTATTTTCGATGAAAAGTAAAAAAGCTGAGTAAATTGAAGACCAATTTTCATAGTCACATTCCCACTCACCTGATCGGCTTTTTTCTGGATAACATGAAGCCCATAACCTAAATTTATCAATTTCTATTTTCAAGCTTGAGCTCAACATTTGTATGAATAAAAATTTATTAATGATACACCAGTATACATTATTAATTTAAGTAAAATCTATTTTCTATTTTTATGAAGCTCTCGTTTGTCTAGGTAATGAATAAAACCACTTCTAAAATTATGAGTACTTTGTTAAGAACTTAAGATGCATGTCCAACTAAATTACATTTAATTTATCAGACTGGTGCTATAATTAGAAAAATTGACTATATAAAAGGATAACCATTTGACTAATATCACCCCCAAAACACTTTACATTGCAGTAATATTTATTACTTTCTCATTCAATATATTTGCCAATGTTTTGGATATATCATCATTAATTCAAAACACAAAAGAGGTAAATTCATCAGCATTACAATCAAGTTCTGGCAGAACAAAACTCACTCCTACTCCAGTTGGTATTGCAGGTGATAATAATAGGTTTGGGAGAAGTATTTCTATTTATAATGATAGAGCAGTTATAGGTGCTCCCAATATGGGAACTACTGGTATGGCATATGTTTATGAATATAATGGCGTTAAATGGAATTTATCTGCTGTTTTAAAACCTACTGATAACTTAGATATCTCAGCACTTTTCGGTGTTTCCGTTAGCATGGATAATAATAGAATTGTTGTAGGAGCTTCACAAAGCTTAAATAACAGTGGCTCTACCTCTGGTGCTGTTCATGTTTATGATTTTAATGGTAATGAATGGGTAGAAACACAAAAACTGATTATTGATAATGGTTGGAGTATCGATAATTTTGGACATTCAGTGAGTTTAGTAAATAATCGAATTGCTATTGGTGCATATAGAGCTTTAGGAATTTCTGATAGTCTGTCGGGTGCTGTTTATATCTTTGATTTAGTTACAGGTAATTGGAATGAAAGTCAAAAGATAAGCCTTGAAGATGGAAGAAATAATGATTATTTTGGATATTCAGTTGATTTATCTAATAATAGATTAATTATAGGAGCATACAATGACGATAATACTGACTTCAACAACAGCGGTTCTGCCTATATTTATGATTTAGAAAAAGGAACATGGTCACTCACACAAAAATTAACAGCCAGTTCTATTAACGACAATGATTATTTTGGTTATTCAGTTAGTCTAAATGGAGATCAAGCATTAATAGGTGCTTATGGTAGTGATTTATCAAATGAAGACGCTGGTGCTGCTTATGTATTTGATTATAATGGTAATACTTGGCAACAATCAACTCTGCTTTTACCCGAAGGTAACAATCCTAGTAGTTTTGGCGCATCTGTTGAATTAAATAATAATCAAGCTATTATTGGAGCTCATAGTCACGATTTTGATAACATAGATTCTGGAGCAACATTTGTTTTTGAATTTAGTGATAACCAATGGCTCCAAAGCCAAGTCATTCTTCCACATGACAGAGAATCTCAAGATTACTTTGGCCAAGCTGTTAGTGTATATAATTCGCATCTTTTTATTAACGCCATGTACGATGATGATAATGGCATAAACTCTGGATCAGTTTATAACTATATAGTTGAAAATGGATTCTGGGTACAAGATCGTAAAATTGTATCAAATGAAATAATAGGATCACCAAATAGTAGTTTTGGTATATCTGTTAGTTATGATGGCAATAGATTAGTTGTTGGCTCACATACTGATGATGGAAAGGATCAAAATTCAGGAGCTGCTTATATTTATGATTTAATTGATAATTCATGGGTTTTAACTCAAAAAATAAAGCCAAATATTGAAATTGCAGATGAATATTTTGGAAAATCAGTAAGCTTGTCAGGAGATAGAGTTCTAGTTGGTGCACCCGCAGGAATAATATCAGATTCAGAAGGTATTGGATCTGCATATATTTTTGATCTTATTCAAGGTGAATGGACTCAGGCTCAAAAGATTAGTGCAGCTGATGGTCAACCAAATAATAAATTTGGTTATTCAGTAAGTTTATTTGAAGAAAGAGCACTTATTGGGGCTTATGGGCCTTATGGTAGATTGGGTTCAGACAATGGTTCAGCCTATATATTTGATTTGATTGAAAATACTTGGATAGAAAGCACAAAACTTACTGCTAAAAGTAATTCTTACAGTGACAATTTTGGAATATCCGTCAGTTTGAATAATAACCGAGCATTAATTGGATCTCCAAGAGATGAAAATGATAGTTTTAATCAAGGTGCTGTATATGTTTTTGATTTGATAGGTGGCTTTTGGGAGCAAACTCAAAAACTATTTGATACTACTGATAATTTTGATAATGAATCAACTAGTTTTGGATATACAGTTAGTTTATTTAATGATCGAGCAGCAATTGGAGCACCTTATGATGATGTTTTTGGAGTTTTCAACTCACATTCTATGGGATCTGTGTATATATTTGATTTCAATGGCACTGAATGGATTCCTGATCAAAAGCTAATTGCTCAAGATTATGGGCAACATGATATATTCGGCATATCAATTAGCTTATATGAAAATAAACTTGCTGTGGGATCTTCAAGAAATAGATTTATAAACGACAACATTGGAGGTGCATATATTTTTGATTACAAAGACAATAATTGGACACAAATATTAAAAATAAAGCCATTAAATGGTAATAGAGTTGATTATTTTGGTGTTTCAGTTAGCCTTTTTGAGGATGAAGTGTTTATTGGAGCCAATTTAGATGACAATGCCAGTGGAACAAATGCTGGAGCTGTCTATTTATATGAAGCACATGAAATGATATTTATGGATGGGTTTGAATAGTATACATTTTAGCAAACAATAAATGACAACCATCTATAGTAGTAATCATTCTGAACAATACGGCACAGTGACCACGTAGCTGCAATATCCGCCACGAAACTCTTGGATTTTTAACTCCTATTGAAGTATTATCTAGAAATCACACCGTTACAATTCTAACTTGAATCCGCCTAATTAAATAATTACTGTTATATAATTAGAAAAAACTTAACAAACCGACCAAAATGAAATCACAGGTATATAATATAAAATCAGACATACTCAAACCATATATTCAATATATTTTATTTAATCAAAATGATACTAACTCTCAAACTACGGTAAAGTCATACCCAAATACTAATATTTGTTTAGGGATATCAAAAGGTAATAGATTGCTTCAAAATGGTCATGTGTTTATAAGTAAAAATAACCAAGATCAAATTTTTGCCTATACAACTGGACTATATAATACACCTCGTAAATTTCAAGTAACCCAAAATTGGGATGAAATTTGTATAGATTTTCATCCAAGTGGTTATTTCCATTTCTTTGGCATTCCAAGTATGCCTCAAATTATAGATAATGGTTTTTCATCTACAATGTTTTCTTGTGATGAGTTAAATACACTAAATAATATTTTTGAGGAATCAAACTTAAACAAACGTTCCATAATTGTCGAAGATTTTCTCATTTCTAAACTCAAACCTTTTACTCAAGACAATTTGCAGTTAGCTATTAAGTTCATACACCATAAGAAAGCCAGACTGACTGTAAAAGAATTACTTTTTTACACAAAATGTAGCGAACGAAAAATGTATCAGTTATTTCTAAATCATTTTGGAGTTACGCCAAAACAGTATATTAGAATTTTGAAAATTAGAAATGCTATTCAATCTGTAGTTTCTAATCCACAGTTGTCATTAACTCAAATTGCTTATAACATTGGTTATTCAGACCAAAGTCATTTTATTAAAGAAGCAAGATTAATGTGCGAAATATTACCAAAGGAAATAAAGTCAAAATTAATTTCCATTGATAGCCAAGTGATTGTAAGTATTTAAAATATGATTGCAGGTTTTTTACAATTTTATTTTTGAAGATTCATTTATATTTAACAAAATATTAAATCTTAAGGTATTAAACAATAATGAAACAAATTTTAATAATCACTTTCGCCCTTTTAACTTCAATACAAGTATTTTCACAAACATTTGACTGTTCTTCAAACCTAAAATGGCTCACTGAAACATTTGAAAAAAATGATGCAGGGTTTCAATATGTTATTGACATAAAAGGAGAACATTCTTATGCAACACATAATAAAATGTATTCTGAAAAAGCGTCAAAAATATCAGATTTAAATGAATGTCATACATTACTAAATGACTGGACAGCTTTTTTTAGAGAAGGCCATCTCAATGTTCAGTTAATAGCTCAAAGTCAAAATACTACTGAGGAAACTGGACCATCGGACAAAGAAATAATAGAGAAGTATAAAAATACTGAACAATTTAAAATAGAGAAACAAGAGTTTGAAAACTATGTAGATAAGCTTGGCAACAATCCAGGTTTTGAAGGTGTTTGGAGTTATTATGACGGCTTCTATACCATTGGAATAATAAAAGATAAAACAAACTCTAATAGAGAATACGTTGGGTTTATAATTGACTCTAAAAGTCCTTATTGGCAGAAAAACCAAGTCAAACTTGAAATTTTCAAAACAAAAGAAGGGAAACTTAGTATAAAATACTATATGAAAGACCATTCTGTATTAGAATTTGAAAAGTTTGAATTTTATGGTAAAAATACGCTGATTGCAGGTTCCAGTTATAATTTATTTGCTGATCCGAACAGTACGAGTTTTAAAAGAGTCTTACCAAAAATAGTAACCAATGAAAAAGTTGATCGATACTTTAACCTACTATATGCCAACAAACCTTCTATTGAAAAAGTATCAGATAATACCCTGCTATTGAAAATTCCATCATTTAGCTACACCAATAAAAAGACTATTGATAGTTTATTAGACAGCAATGCTGACTTGATAAAGAGTACGGAGAATCTCATTATCGATGTGAGATATAACGGCGGTGGCGCAGATGCCAGTTATGAAAAAATAAAACCTTATTTATACACAAACCCTATAAGAAGAATTGGTATGGAATTTTTATCAACAGAATTAAACAACAAACGAATGGTTGATTTTATGAATGATCCAGATTGGTCAGATGATGATAAAAAATGGGCAAAAGAAAGTTTAAAAAAATTAAACAAGCATATCGGAGAATTTGTAAACTTAAGTGAAAGTATTGTAAGTATTGACACACTTAAAAATGTCTATCCAAATCCAAAGAATGTAGCAATTTTGATAAACGGAAATTGTGGAAGTACAACAGAACAATTTTTATTAGAAGCAAAACAAAGTAAAAAAGTAAAACTTTTTGGAACCACTACTGCTGGTGTATTAGATATTTCAAATATGTACTCTGTTGTTTCACCATCAAAAGAATTTAAATTAGGATATAGTTTGTCAAAAAGTCACAGAATCCCTGCAATGACAATTGACGGAAAAGGAATACAACCTGATTACTATTTTGATAAAACCATTAAACCTTACGAGTGGATTGATAAGACAATAGAAATATTAAATTACAAATAACCAGTTGCCAAAAAAGTATAAAACGTTGATAGCTAATTAACCAAACTCAATAAAAATCGAGACTGTAAACTAAACTGTGTAAGTTAGTTTACA
>JBGCFT010000238.1:0-16824 GCA_045107085.1 Marinicellaceae bacterium
TTGGCTGTGATATACTCCACTTTCTGTCAAAATAACTTACAAATTATAATTTATATATCATATGAACAATGATAACTTGAAACGCTTAAATATAGGCGCTGGTAAAACTTATATTCCAGGTTTTGTTAATATTGATATCTCAACTAATGCAGATATTACTCTCAATTTAAGTGAAGATCCGCTGCCTTTTGAAGACAGCAGTATTGATTTAATTTTTTCTTTTCATACGCTAGAACATGTTCCTAATTATCTTTTTGCATTATCAGAGATATACAGAGTGCTTAAACCCAATGGTATCTTGCTTGTTGGTGTGCCATATGTGACTTTAACAGAATTCAATTTAGTCAATCCTTATCATTTACATAATTTTAACGAGCATTCTTTTGACTTTTTTGATGCAAAAAAACTCAAGGGAAGTGCCAAAGAATCCAATCAAATATTATTCCACAAAGTGTTTCATAGGCTTCACTATATGGGCAAATTTAAATCCTTGCCAAAGTTTCTAAGAAAATGGTGCAGAAGACATTTGTTCAATGTCGTTAAAAAAATTGACTTCGGATTAATTGCGGTAAAAAATGACGATGCCATTCCAAGCGAAATCAAAGCAGAAGATCTTATTAAAGATTTTGATCAATTCTTTAAGTCCAGAACCCGATATAAAAATAGTAAAAGATTAAACTAGAAAGAAAATCTTTTATGCTGTTTTATTATGGATCCTACTTCATGGTTTTCTCCGATTGAAAAAGCAGCAATTTTACTCAAATGGGTATAACAAAGACCCGTTTCTTGGTGCCATTGATTAAACACATTTTGTACAATAGTTAAGTCTCTTTTTGAAGTGGGGTGGTCTTTTATTTCATGACCCAGTTGTTTTATGGCTTGAATCACATCGTGTGAGGTGGTAAAACAATCTTTGCCAACATATCTTAAAAACCAGTGACCCGTGTTACCCCCAAGTCTTGAGCCATTTTTCTTTAAGTAAGCCAACAAACCAATTTGATCTGATGTTGGCCAATCGGCAATAAATTTTGCAAAACTGCCATGATCTTGGGCAGTGTAATAAACAAAACCAGTATTTTCCATCAGCGCTTTTATCTTCATCCAGTTTCGTACAACTCGGGTATCTTTTGTATAAGCCTCCCATTTTTCAGGAGGCATGAAATATAATTTTTCTATATCGAAATTAAAAAATGCCTCTTCAAACTGAGGCCATTTATTATTAATGACAGTCCAATTAAAACCCGCTTGATTGATAGCTCTACACATCATGGCCAAAAAACGATCATCACTGACTTTAGCTAATTGTTTATTTGAAAGAATAGGATTCAATAATTTCTTTAGTTGCTTTTCTCCACCTTTTCTTTCAATGGCCAGATGGTAAATCTTTTCAAATGTCATATATTTATTCTCGATTATTTTGTATCTAATGGACTTTAATATAAGTATAGCGTAAGTTAATCGAACCTTTTTGGTTTTAGGAATAAAACATGCACAAGCAAAGTAAAAATATTCTTTTCATACTGTTAAGTACATTAATGGTTTTTATAGTCCAAGCAAAAAACACAGACCAAGAAATACAACGACTTGAAGCCATTGCTAAAAATATTACCATAATAAGAGATGATTTTGGTGTCCCTCATGTCTATGGTAAAACGGATGCTCAAGCTGTTTTTGGGATGCTTTATGCCCAAGCAGAAGATGATTTTAATCGCATTGAGCGCAATTATATTTGGGCAACTGGTAGATTGGCAGAAATTGAAGGCGAGGCATCTATTTACAGTGATTTGCGGGCAAGGCTGTATATGACAGTTGATGAAGCCAAACAGGCCTATGAAGAATCGCCAAAGTGGTTAAAAGAATTGTGTGATGCGTTTGCTGACGGATTAAATTATTATTTGCTTACTCATCCAGAAGTCCAACCTAAGCTCTTAACAAAGTTTGAACCTTGGATGCCTATGTTTTTTAGTGAAGGTTCAATAGGTGGAGATATTGAATCAGTACCTTTAGATGGCATCAAAGAACTTTATGGAGATAAAAAAGCCAGGGCGGCATTAAAAGTAGCTGCCAACAAACCTTTTAAATTAGAAGAACCCGTGGGATCTAATGGCTTTGCTATCTCAGGAAAATTAACCCAATCTGGGAATACCATGTTATTAATAAACCCACACACCTCAATATTTTTTAGAGGTGAAATGCATGTTGTCAGTGAGGAGGGTCTTAATGCTTATGGCGCTGTGACATGGGGTCAATTTTTTATCTACCAAGGGTTTAATGAAAATACTGGCTGGATGCACACATCAACTTTGGCCGATTTCAAAGATGAATTTATTGAAAAAGTAAGTACCCAAAAAGGGCAACTTGTGTATCAGTATGGAGATGAATTTCGACCAGTTGAAACTTCAACAATCCATTTAAAATATTCCCATGATGATAAAGTTTTAAGTAAAGATTTTCAGGTATATCACACCCATCATGGACCAATAGTGGCTAAAAAAGACGGAAATTGGCATGCTTTTAAAATTAATTGGGATCCAGTGAATGCATTAAAACAGTCGTTTATTAGAACCAAACTAAAAAATCATGATGAATTTAGGACAATGATGGATATAAGAACCAATTCCTCAAATAACACTGTTTATGCTGATTCTTCAGGAAATATTGCTTATTATCACGGCAATTTTATTCCCAAAAGAAATACTAAGTTTGATTATTCAAAACCCGTTGATGGCAGCATTCCAGAAACAGATTGGCAAGGACCGCATGATGTGAACGATATTGTTACTGTACTTAATCCAGCTAATGGTTGGATTCAAAATTGTAATGCTACTCCTTTTACATCAGCTGCTGCATTCAGCCCTAAAGCACAAGATTACCCCAAATACATGGCACCAGAACCAGATAATTTTCGAGGAATTCATGCTGTTCAAGTTCTAACAGGTGAATCAGATTTTACCTTGGACAAACTCATCAGCGTTGCCTATGATCCTTATTTACCTGCTTTAGAGCTGATAATTGCAGATTTGGTTAAAGCTTATGATCAAGCCAAAGTAAAAGACTTAGTACTTGAAAAACCCATTGATACATTAAGAAATTGGAATTACAGAGTATCAAAAGATTCAATTGCCATGACAATGGCACATTTTTACGCTCTTGAATACTTACAAGCCGGCATAAAAAATTCAGCCAATCCAGTTGAAGGTTATTTGGGATATTTAGAATTTGTGCAAGATTTCATTATGGGTAAGGCACAATTATCAGCTGAAGTTAATCAAATACAAATACTCACTTCCATCATTGCTAAAATTAATAATGATTTTGGACGGTGGCAAACACCTTGGGGAGAGGTCATGCGATACCAAAGGAACAATGGAGAGATACAACAAGTATTTGATGACAACCTGCCATCAACACCAATTGGCCTTGCCTCAGCTCGATGGGGAGCATTGGCATCATTCAATGCCAGAGGCGAACAAAATACCAAAAGAATATATGGCACAAATGGCAATAGTTTTGTCGCAGTTGTTGAATTCGGAGAAAAAGTCTCTGCCAAAAGTTTATTAGCAGGAGGTCAAAGTGGAGACCCTTTATCTCCGCACTTTGATAATCAAGTAACTTTGTATCAGAATGGTGAGTTCAAAGATGTTGCTTTTTATCGAGAAGACGTTGAAAAAAGAGCACAAAAAACTTATAACCCAGGAGAGTGAGATTACAATGAATAATAAATTCGGTATAGAAAATAATTGTTTGTTAGTCATTGATGTGCAAGGACGATTGGCAAATTTGATGCATAAAAAGAAATCATTATTCAAGCATATCAGGATAATGATAAAAGCTGCAAAAATTTTAAATATAAAAATCTACTGGTTTGAACAATACCCTAAAGGGTTGGGGCCAACTATAGAGGTATTAAAAGATCTGTTAGTTGATACGAATTATTACGAAAAAATAACATTTAGTGCATGTGGGGAAGCAAAGTTTATAGATCAATTAAAAACTAACGACACCAAACAGTGTATTGTTACTGGGATTGAAACCCATGTTTGTGTTTACCAAACCGTTGTTGATTTATTAAGTAAAAACTTTAAAGTCAAAGTAAATCAAGATGCGGTTTCTTCCAGGGTTAAAAGTAACAAGAAGCTGGGGTTAAAGAATATGGAAAAAGCTGGTGCGCAGATCACCAGTACAGAAATGATTCTATTTGAATTAATGCAATCAGCTAATTTCTCACGATTTAAAGATATATCTGCATTATTGAAGTAGTCTTTAAATGACAGACTGACTTAATCATAACAATAAAGTTGCCAATAAAATATATCGGCAACTTATAAAATATTATTGATTATTGTCTCTTCTTCTTAAGTAGTTTAATAAATCTATTCGGGTGATTAAGCCCAAGAACTGATTGTCATCATTCTTAATGATTGCTATTCTTCCTTGATCAAAAATAGGCAATAATTTAGCCAATGGGCTGGTAACTGACATAAATTCTAAATTCTTGGTCATTGCCGAACTCACAGGATCTTCAAATTTATCATTGTTATCATAAACATACATCATGACATCAGATTCATCAATTATGCCTACGATTTCATCTCCATCCATAATTGGTAATTGTGAAACATCGTATAATTTCATTCTCTGATAAACTGTGCTTAATGTCTCATGAGGACGCATGACTATCAAATCATTACTTGTATAAGGTCGAGAAATCAAGTCACGCAAATCACCATATTGTTGTGTTTCTATGAAGCCATTGTCCATCATCCAATAATCATTATACATTTTTGATAAATATTTATTGCCAGTATCACAGACAAAAGCAACAACCCTCTTCTTTTCAGTTTGTTCGTGACAATACTTTAGCGCAGCAGTGATTATAGTTCCTGTTGAGGAGCCACCAAGGACACCTTCTTTTGCTAAAAGCTCTCGTCCAGCTTCAAATGATTCTTTATCACTAACAGCATAAGCTTTTGAAACCAAAGAAAAATCAGAGATACTGGGTAAAAAGTCTTCGCCTATGCCTTCAACTTTCCAACTGCCACTGTCTTCAGACAAATGACCTTCATTAATATATTCAGCCAATATACTACCAACAGGATCAGCCACGATCATTTCTATGTTCGGTGCATGCTGTTTGAAATGTTTGGACATGCCTGACATGGTTCCACTGGATCCTACTCCAAAAACAATAGCATCCATATCATTGTCCATCTGAGCTAATATTTCTGGTGCTGTTATTTGTTCATGTGCAGCTGGATTATCTGGGTTTCCAAATTGGTTAATAAAATATCCATTAGGTGTTTCTTCAGCAATAGATTTAGCTAAATCTTGATAATATTGCGGATGACCTTTGGCAACATCAGAGCGGGTTAAAATTATTTCGGCGCCCATGGCTTTGAGGTTAAATATTTTTTCCTTGCTCATTTTATCTGGAATAACCAAGATAAGTTTATAACCTTTTTGTGCTGCAACCAATGCTAATCCAATGCCTGTATTACCCGCAGTACCTTCAACTAACGTTGCACCAGGTTTTAAATCTCCTCGATCTTCCGCAGCTTGAATCATAGATAATCCAATTCTGTCTTTAATTGAACCACCAGGATTGTGATTTTCTAACTTCAAATATAAGTCACACACACCTGTATCTAAATTGTTTACTTTAAGCATTGGCGTATTGCCAATTAATTCGAGTACCGAATTAACTCTATTCATAATGTCCCCTTATGTTTTTACTGTAAAATAATAATCTCTACACGACGATTTTTGGCTTTTCCATCATTGGTTGAATTCTCTGCAATAGGAAAATCTTCTCCCATTCCGACAGACTCCATTTGAGCCGCTAAGATTCCGTTTTGAATCAACAAGCCTTTGACTGCATCTGCTCTGAGTTGAGATAATTTCAAATTGAGTTGATTAGATCCACTGCTATCTGTGTGGCCTTCAATCTTGACTTTTTTATTGGGATAGCTGTTGATGAACTCTACAACCTTTGAGAAATTCTCAACGGCTTCTTGCTTGATTGTGGCTTTGCCTGAATCAAACACAAAATCACCCAGAGTCATGACCAAGCCTTTATCTGTTTGTTTGGTAGCGATGGAGTTTAATTTTCTTCTTAACGAATCGGCTTCTTCCATGGCTAATTCTGCCTCAAGCTTGGCAAGGTCAGCTTCCTCTGCTTGTGCTTGAGCGTAGCGCTTGGCTGCCTCAGTTTCTTGTTTAAGAAGTGCTTGCTGGTCTTTGCTATTTTGGGCTTCAATTTCTGCTTGATTAGCTCTTTCATAGGCTCTTTGCGCTTCCTCTTGCTGCGCAACTAACATCATTCTTGCTATTTCTGCATCATGACGTGCTATTTCAGCTTGAGTTTTTGAGATTTCTAGTTCTAACGCAATAGCTTTGTCTTCTTGTGCGTTTATTTGTGTTTCAATCCATTGGTATTCTGCCACCAATCTAGCAAAAGCAATATTATGTTTGGCCAAGTAAAGTGATATTTCTCTTTTTTTTCTCTTGACTTTACCATTAAGTAAATCACTAACACTTTTTTTAGCAATCAATTTTTCTTTTTTTGCATAAGCCTTATATTTTTCATTTTGAATAAGATTATTGTAATCCTTCTCAAGGCTAGCATACTCAACATTTTTAGACTTTCTCGCCTCAATATTAACTGAGTATAATAGAATTATAATGGTGACAATAATGTATTTCATTTTAGCTGCCTCTTTAAATCATCTAAAATTCTTTCTGATTCCACATTTTTTTGCTCCAGATTAGATAATTTATTATAGAGTGCATTAACTTCATGTCGTTGCTTCACTATTTTTAAATCAGCTTTAATTTCAGCAATTAATTTATCAAAATCTTTCCGTTTTCTGTTATCTCTGGCTTCTCGGGCTTTGATGACTTTTTTTTCAATAAAATCCATCTCAACTGGTGCTGCATCTATGTAACCTTTTTGGTAAGCATCACTAATTAAGCCTTGAACGATCTTAATTTGATCAGGTTCATCTTTTTTTGCTGCCACTACAAAGGACATCATGGTAAGCACAAAAATTGACACAAATATTTTAACTCTGTTCATAAAAAGCATTTTAGATTGACAAAACCCCATCATTTTCTTGTTTATTTGGACATATTTCAAGTTTAAAAATTCAATTGTTCAAAATATACATTAAAATGACCAAATGAAACTTAAACCATTACATCAAAACTTATGGGTCATCGCCATTTTATTTTTTTTTCCAAAATGGTTATGCAAAATCTTTAAAAGTGTATAAACACGTTGATAGCGCAGGTGTGATACATTACTCTTCTAAAAAACCTCAAGTTAAGAATTTCAGAATACTCAACATAAGATGCCCTGAATGTGGATGGAAAAATAAAATCGACTGGCAAACAACACCACTGGTTAAAAATAAATTTGAAAAGGAAATTCAAGCAGCTGCAACTAAATGGGGCGTTGAACCTTCTCTCATTAAAGCTGTAATTCATGCAGAATCCAGTTTTAAAGCCGAAGCTGTTTCCAGTGCTGGTGCACAAGGTCTTATGCAATTAATGCCTTCAACACAAAAAACCTACGGGGTATCTAACCCATTCGATCCCTCACAAAATGTTCTGGCTGGAACAGAGTATCTTCAACACTTGTTAAAAAAATACAAGAATAACATGAAATTATCATTAGCAGCCTATAACGCCGGAGAAACTGCTGTTAAAAAATATGACAACAATGTTCCTCCCTATCCTGAAACTGAAAACTACATAAAAAGGGTTACAATATTAGAAAAGCGTTACCAATAAATCTTAGCCTAGAACATACCGCCTTATATTTTTGTGGAAATTTTCCTCGCTAAATTTTAAAGCCCTTTTTTGACAAGCTTTACGCATATTAATTGCTGTATTGATATCCAATTCATTCACACAAGTTATCACACTTTCTATAACATTATCTTCATTGATGTAGAGACCTGTCTCATGGTTGATAACACTCTCAGTGGGTCCGCCATGGCCACTACAAATCACGGGTTTTCCAGCAGCCATTGATTCAACAGGCGACATCCCAAAGTCTTCATCTTTGGGTATATAAATTGTGGCTATACTTTCTGATATGAGCTGTTGAAGCTTTTTGTCAGATACTTGGCCTACAAAACTTATATTTGAGCTGTTTCCTGCCAGCTTTTTTAAGTAACGTTCCTGCGAACCGGAAGAACATAAAACAAGATTTTGATCAGGCATCTGTTTAAATGCCTGAATAATTTTGTCCACTCTCTTTAATTCATCAAACCTGGCAGTTGATAAATAATAGTTTTGTGCAGGCTTGTTATAAAAATGTGCAATGTTACAAGGTGGATAGACAACGACCGAATCTCTGTTCAAATATTTTTTAACTCTGGCTTTAACAAATTCAGAGTTTGTAAAAACAACGTCCATCAATGATACTGAGGATTCATATTGGGGTTTTAACCAAGCAGCCAATAGTCGCAACATTAATTGTTGCGGAAAATGATATTTTTTTAGGTAGTGATCATATTTATCGTAAACAAAACGCGGCGGGGTATGACAATAATAAAAATTCCCACCATCTAAATGATTTTTTACAGCCAATGGACATATGATACCGCTATATACTACATTTTTGTAGTCATTCAAAAACTCAGTTTTTTTTGTGAACAATTGAGATAAGTTATATGTTTTCAATCCTGCAAATTCGATTTTTAAACCCAAATCAATTTTTTGATAATCATGCATATCGGCTAAATCAAAGCTTTTTACTGAATGTTTACCAAACCCTAAATCCGCCTTTAAGGTGTCTGCAATCGACAATGCCAATCTTTCACCGCCACCTTTGATATCAAAAATATCATGTAAAACTAAATTTTCTGTGTTTTTTTGTTTTTTATTCAATTAATTTATCACCTAATGAAATCATATTTGCAGTTCATAAACGCATCATATAAAATTACCGCTCTTAAATAAAGATGTTTATCATATGAACTCACTTATAGTTATTCCGGCACTGAATGAAGAATCAAGTATTCTATCAGTCATCGAAAAACTTAAAGATGAGAATTTGAATAATATCTTAGTTGTTAATGATTACTCAACCGATAGAACAGCAGAAATAGTCACTGAATCTGGGGCAGAACTCATTAACTTGCCGCTGCAATTAGGTGCATGGGGCGCTACTCAAACAGGTATTCGATATGCCTTAAAAAATGGTTATGAACATGTCATTACAATGGATGCAGACGGACAACATTTGAATGATGGCATTGCTGCTTTAAAAAAACAAATCGCCCAATCAAGTGCGAATGTCGTTATCGGAACTTATACACAACGATTAAGCAGATCAAAACGTGTTGCTTGGTGGTTTTTTAAGAGCATTACTCAGTTGAAGATTGAAGATTTAACTTCTGGTTTTAGAATATATGATCGAAAAGCCATGAAAATACTGTCCTCGTCTGCTGCTAGCTTATTAGATTATCAAGATGTGGGAGTTTTATTGCTGCTCACAAAATCAGGCATGAAATTATCTGAAACAGAAGTACCAATGACGACAAGAAAAAATGGTAAATCAAAAATTTTCTATTCTTGGTGGATGGTGCTTAAATACATGGTACAAACAACAATGCTATGTATTGCTAAAACAGGCGCACATAGAATTAAAAATAAATAAATGAATTATACAACAGCAAATATTACAACATTATTAATAGGGACATTACTGGCCATTACTATTTTTTTCATGGTCCGAAGAGATCACCTGCATGGGCCTTATGCTATTTGGTGGCTAGCGATAGCAATTTTAGCCATGGTTTTGGGTGTATTTCCAAAGATAGTTAACCAATTAGCGCATTATGCTGGTATTAATTATCCGCCAACCTTAATCTTGGTATTAGCTGTTTCTTTTATACTTCTAAAAATGTTGTCACAAGATTTGCACAGAACATTACAAGAGAAAAAAATTCGCAGACTCACACAAAGAATGGCCATCCTTGAAAAAGCTCTAAAAGACAACAAACTGATTGATAAAGACATTTAGTTTGTAATGAAGATTCTTCATTTTGGAAAATTCTATCCGCCTTTTAATGGCGGCATGGAAATATATCTCAGAGACTTGGCCGAAAAACAAACTGAAAATCATACTGTTACAGCTCTGGTTCATAATCATGACTTTAACCGCATTAAATCACAGACTAAAACTGAAATCATTAATCTTGTTGAAGTGATAAGACAAAAAACACTTAAACCGATCTTATTTACTCCTATTATGTTGGGTGCAAATCGAACAGTTAACGAACTAATCAGCAAAGATAAAGTTGATCTCATTCACATTTCATGGCCAAACCCTTCTGCCTTATTTTTATTGTTAAACAAAAAAGCCAAATCCAAACCTTGGATTATTCAATGGCAGTCTGATATGGTCACTCAAAACTCGTCATTATTATTAAAATTAGCTTACCAATTCTTTAAACCCTTTGAAAAATTATTGTTAAAGCGCTCGCGTCTGGTTATTGCCAGCACGCAAGAATATTTTAAGTATTCTAATGCTCTTCAAAAATTTAAAAGTAAATGCCATTTTGTGCCTTTAGCACTGGCAAATGAACCACAACAAACAGATATTGAAACCAAACAATGGGCGCAAGAAAAGTGGAAAAAAGCACCTTATAAAGTTTTCAACATTGGAAGGTTAACTTTTTATAAAAACCAAAAACTATTAATTAAAGCAGCCTCAATATTTCCTAAAGCGCATTTCATTATTACTGGTTCAGGCGAGTTACATGAAAAACTCAAGCAACTAATAGAAAAATCACAGCTGAAGAATGTGACCCTCACAGGTGGGTTAAGTAAAACCAAACTCCATGCATTATTAGAAAGTTGCGATGTATTTTGCCTTCCTTCTAATGACAGAGCCGAATCATATGGCATGGTTTTATTGGAGGCTTTAAATTTGAATAAGAAAATCTTGGTCAGCGATCTCAATGGCTCAGGCATGAAATGGATTGCAGCACAAACTCCTCTTGGAAGTACTTTTGAAAATAACAACTGTGAAAATTTAGTTGATGAACTAAAAAGTGCCTGTGAAAAAAAACCAGCAACATTTGACAACAATATTTTTAAGATAGAAACTTGCGCTAACTCAATCGATAAACTTTATAATACTGTTTTGTAAATGAATAATACTATGCACAATAGATTTGAAAATATTGATGCTCTAAGAGGAATTGCCGCCCTTTTAGTCGTTTGGCAACATTCTTCTGAAATGTTTATTAAACAAATTGGTGTTGCACAACATGGGATCTTTCTTGCAGAAATTGCTAAAGAATTAGATTTCGGTCGAATAGGAATTATTTGTTTTTTTCTAATCAGCGGTTTTGTGATTCCATCCAGCTTGAAAACTGATGATAATTCTGGATTGAAAAAATTTGCAATCAGAAGATTTTTTAGGCTTTATCCTGCTTATTGGGTTTCAATTGTGATGGTTGTTTTAATTTCAAGTTTTTACACTTCAATACCCAGTTCAATAACCATTTTAGCCAACTCAACAATGATTCAAGGGGTTTTCCAGCAGCCTCATCTCAATGGATTGTATTGGACTTTACAAGTTGAACTGATATTTTATTTACTGTGTGCTATTCTTTTTTTCTTTAATAGACTTCACAATGATAAATCAATCTTCGTATTAATAGTCATATTTTTCTCAATATTCGTCATCATGCAATGTCTTCCACTTATAACAGCCAATCCTTTGAAAATGCACAAAGAAGTGCAACTGCTGCCTTATTTGCTGAGTATCATGTTTTTGGGTGCTTTTTATCGAAAAATATATGATAACTTAGCACAAAATAAGAAAAACCCTATCACTCTAAAAAAATATGTGTTTGTCGCAACATTTATGTGTTTGGGCTTGCCTTTAACACTTTTAACATTATCCTTTCTTAAAATTGAAATAGTAGCTGACTCATTTAGATTTGGTGCAGGGCACAGTCTTGGATTTGTCCTATTCTTTCTGGGTATAATCTTTATCAAAAAAGCACCTAGATTTATATTGTTTTTAGGCCTCATAAGTTATTCTCTTTATTTGTTTCATCCAATGGTTATGCGAATAATGGTACAATTGACTAAAAACAACAGTATTTTTCAAGGGTTTCATGTTTCAGTATATATACTTGCAACAACACTTTTTAGTATTTTATTGGCTTATACAATTTATACTTTCGTGGAAAAACCCGCTTTAAAGCTTAGCCACCGAATAACAAAGTAGCCAGTTAATAATAAATAAAAACAAATTGGGCACCCTAATTATCACATTCTATTAATCTATCTATCCATATATGTTGCATCAATCAGTCAAACAAGCACTCAATCAAGTGGTTTCTATTTTAGAAACACTAGAGTCATGTGATGCGTTTAATAGTAAAGCCATCTATTGTGAATTGAATATAGGCAATCATATCAGACACATTAATGACCATTTTTGTGCTGTAAAAAAAGGCTGCAAATCTGGCATAATTGACTATAACCACAGAAACAGAGGATCAGAAACCGAAACAAACTTGCAATTCGGATTAAAAACTATAAAAACATGGCATGATTGGATAGATCAAATTGATATAGACAGCACAGATCAAAGCGTGAAAATAATTTCAGAAATAAATACAATACAAACCATGAGCTTGCAATTTGATTCCACCATTGCCCGTGAACTTTTGTATCTGATTAATCATACCACTCACCATGTTGCTCACATTGGATTAATCGCTAAAAATCATGGAATCAATATATCCGATACAGCGGGGATGGCACCTTGCACTATGACTTATCTGCGTTCAATTAAAAAGCCAAAGCCTTAGTTTCATATGTGTACAATAACTTTATTACATTCAAAAGATAAAAAAATCATTACCATGAACCGTGATGAGCATAGAAGCAGATTTGAGGCAAATGAAATAAAAAAAGAGACTTGCGGACAGACTGAATATTATTATCCAGTTGATCGATTATCATTAGGTACATGGTTTGGTTTTAATAACCATGGAATAACCATCGCATTACTCAATCGTTACCAAGAAAAGATTACAGAGGCTAAAGAAAGTAGAGGAATGATTATTCCCAGTTTGTTAAAAATGGGCTCTAGCGCAAATATACAAAAAGTCATTAATCTGTATCGCTTTGAGAAGCATCAGCCTTTTGATCTAGTGTTATCAGATAAAAAAGCCACGACTCTTTACAGTTGGGATGGTGATCAAATTTCGCAGAAAAATCACAACACTAGAAGACACCTGATAAAAACTTCAAGTTCAATCAATCTTGATTTTATTACGCAACACAGACATCAGTTATTTAATCAGTTTGTTAAAAAACAAAATAACATCAACGCAAATAATATTTTTTTAGATTATCACATCAATCAAAATAAAATGGATACAAGTAGTAGCGTTTTTATGTCACGAGAACATGTTCACACCAAGAGTATCTGTCAAGTAGTTCTCTCAAATACTGAGTTAACTTATCGTTATTGGTCAGAAGCTGATTTACAAAAACATAAAAATCTAGAACGAAAACCCAGTAAAAAAATTCACATTAAATAATTGAAACCAACATTTTTAGACTTAAACCAATCAATAAGACAGCAAAAATTTTCTTCAATATTCCCACCGGTAGTAAATGTGCCATTTTGGCACCAATTGGCGCAAATAAGAAACTGGTTATCGATATCAGGAAAACAGCCGGAAGATAAACATATCCAACAATAAACTCATGAGCTGAAGTATTGTACCAACCATTTATAATGTATCCAACAGTCCCGGCCAATGAAATAGGCAATCCAATTGCAGCTGATGTTCCGATGGCTTTTTTAATATCGACATTGCGCCAAACCAAATAAGGAACTGTTAATGAACCGCCGCCAATAGAGACCAAAGCTGAAATGCCCCCTATTCCAGCTCCAACTGTAAACAAATGCTTTTTACTGGTTGGTTTTTGCTGTTGTGTCAACTCGGTATTGATAAACATTTTAATGGCTATTAAAGCCATAAATATCGAAAAGAAAACCGCTAAAGCCAGAGAACTGGCTAAAGAAACTATATAAGTTGCTAAAAATGTACCAACAATAACACCTGAACTCATGCCTTTTACATAGTTCCAAATAACAGCTCCATGTTTTTGGTGCGCTCTTAAACTAGAAATAGAAGTGATGACAATTGATGCCATTGACGTTCCCAAAGCCAAATGTACAACTTTTTCGATGGGCATCTCTAATGCCAAAAACAAAGCCGTCAGCACTGGCACCATAATCCCACCTCCACCAATGCCCAAAAGCCCAGCCATAAATCCAACAATTGTGCCAAGGAGCAAGAAATAGATGATAAAAATTGGGTCTAGAATCATATTAAATTAAATTTCTAATCTGCTTATAAAAAGAGCTTTGAGTATAAGTTAGATTAATTTTAATGTCTATTCTTCCGTTATTGACTTTAACAAGATTAACCCAACATATTTATACATGATAATTCAACTCACTCATATAAAGCTTATTCTATTAATCATCTTCTTTATATCTTCATTAGACATTAATGCAAAGTCAACATCCTATTCATTTGATTATATAACGGATAACTCAGAATTTATTGGTTCTATAAAAATCACCAATAAAATTAGAGTTACTGCAAGTAATGACTTTTTTTGTGGGTATCAGTATGACTTCAATATTGTCAGTTCAGAAAGAGATAACAGTGTTAACCATAAATTTTGGTCAATGTTAGATGATTTTAATAAAAGTGATGAATATTTAATCTTTTAAGTTCTTCTCACACGATTATTGATAATCGCATTCGTAATGTAAGACTTTTAGAAAATGATTATGCTAACTATCAAACGTTAGAAAACTTTCAATATTGTAAAAAATTAATACCCAAATTAGGCATTTCTGCAGATGGGAGTGGTAGCTTTAAAATTAACAAGAGAAAAAATAACAAATATATCAATTTCAATAGCATGAAATTTATTAAATCAGATATTAATAAGGCATGCCAAATAAAATCTGACTATGACGATAATCCAGTAAAGCTAAAGTGTGTAAAAAAATACATTAAGAAAAAAATAGTCAAAAAACAAATACGATTACAAAATATTTATGATGAAATAATTAATAAAACTAAATGATTCCTCAATTATAAATAGCAGATAAAAGTAATGCTTCAAACTACCCTATTTTTTATTTTCGGAACTTTAAGTTGATTTTTGATCTCTCTGCGTTCGATATCTTGACCTATATCATTAATTATATATTCTTAATAATACATTGTTAATTAATCAGACTTATTCCTTGTTCTTTTCTGGCTTATTTGAAAAAATAGCTATTTTATTCATGTTACTTATATGCCAATCATAAAAGCCACAGATATCAGTTGTCAAAGAGGTCAATTTATATTATTTAAACCTGTGTCTTTTGAATTGTCGCCAGGGCAGTCTATTTTGCTAAGTGGGCCTAATGGTATTGGAAAGACGACGCTATTAGAGGCAATCGCTGGATTACGCAACACAGAACAAGGTAAATTGTTCTACCAAGGCATAGAATTGTCTCAAAACAAAGATAAATGGTTTGATGCTTCATTTTTTATTGGCCACAAAACTGGCAATAAAAAGGAACTGACCTGTTTAGAAAATTTACGTTTGTTTCTGCAAATTCAAGGCATTGATGTAACAGAAGATGGTGCTGAAAAGGCATTAGAAAATGTTGGTTTGGCGGGTTATGAATATCAGTTTGCAGGCAGTTTATCGGCAGGACAGAAAAAAAGATTGGCCTTGGCACGCTTACTTATTGTCAATCACCCGATATGGATTTTGGATGAACCTTTTGTCAATTTAGATGTGGCGGGTTGTGAGTGGTTATTGAATCTTTTACAAAATCATTTAAACAATAATGGCATGTTAATTATTACCGCTCATGACAACCAAAATATAAGAAAATTTGTGAGCCAAGAATTAATTTTGGAGATGTCTGAATGAATGCCTTTTTGGCTTTAGTCAAAAGAGATTTAACGCTAGGATTACGAAGAAAATCTCAAATCTATCAACCACTGGTGTTTCAGTTATTGGTCGTCACCATGTTTCCCTTAGGACTTGGAAGTGGATCAAAAACATTGGCTTTGATTGCACCTGCCGTTATTTGGATCCTGGCATTATTAGCAAGTTTGTTAACATTAGACCAAATATTTAAAAATGATTATGATGATGGCAGTGTTGAAGCCTATGTGCTCACATCGTCTCCATTACCATTAGCAGTATTGGCTAAAGTTTTAGCCCATTGGTTATTGTCTGGTTTACCTTTGGTATTGTTTGCCCCAATTATAGGTATTTTATTACACTTGCCTTCTGCATCTTATTCCATTTTAATGTTGTCTTTATTAATAGGAACCCCCATATTTAGCTTCATTGGATCAATAGGTTCGGCTTTAACCATGAGTCTCAAACACGGTGGCTTATTATTAACTGTTTTGGTAATGCCATTACTATCACCTGTGTTAATATTTGGCGCTGGTGCTGTGGTAGAAAGTGCTTTAGGCAATTCAGCAGGTCAACACTTGTTATTATTAACTGGATTATTGGTTTTGAGTTTTACTTTAGTTCCTTTTGCGGCAGCAGCTGCAATAAAAATAAATTTAGAATAAATGAATCTAATATAAATATGAAAATTATTAACGCAATTATCAATACTCTTATCAATTGGTGGAAAGCCATTGTTTTGTTTTATCATAAAATGGGATCTCCGCCTTCGTTTTACCGAATCAGTGGTTATTTCCTTAAATGGTTATTATTAATCACTCTGAT
>JBGCFT010000239.1:0-27323 GCA_045107085.1 Marinicellaceae bacterium
GCTGAATATAATTTGTTTCAGATGAAACAGAACAACACACTGTTGATTAATCCTGTTACTTTAAGTTATTTTGATAAAACTTTCGATTGGAGAACAAAATGGGGAGAATATGTGAATGTTTTTCCCGATCATTACTTTAAAGTAACGATAGATTCTATTCATCAAAACAATAAAACTGATTCGTGGTTAAGTTCTTTCTACTTAATATTTAGAAGATCAATGAGTTTTAGTATAGAATTATTGTTTTTTATTGGAGCCATGTATGCAATAACAAGAATTTCTAATCCTTCTGATGAGTTTTCTCCACATCTTTTTGGTTTTTTCCTGTATATGATGATTAGTGAAGCATTTGCTGGAAATAGAATATCTACTGGGAAAGAAATTTTTAGCCTAATGGTTTTAGACCAGTATGGAAATGTATGCAGTAGATTCCAATCAGTAGCTAGAAATATTTTCTTTTATTTTATGGTAATATTCCCACTGTATATTTGGTTAAAGATTAATAATTTAATTGTCATTCCTTTTGTCATATATTTTTTCGTTGTATTTTCATTGTATTTAATCACCTTCTTTTTGACAAAAAAACTATTACAAGATTTTGCAACTAAAACTATTGTTATTAAAAAGTAAAAATACTTCTGAAGTACTAGAATGACCCATGAAAAACCCAGCAGAGTTATATTAACCTTAAAAGAATACATTGATAATGAGCACTAAATTTTAAAAAATTCATGAATCTCAGTGTCTCCTCAGAGAACCTCTGTGTTACTTAAATCCAACCGAAAACATTAAAATCTTAGCTGCCTTATTCTCAATATCACCTTTAAACTGTCATGATGACTGACATTTATACGATTAAATCAGTAATAACATGGTTTTGCTGTATAATACTTCGTCTTTTCTATGCTTCGGCAAAACTATGTCTAATTCTCCTGAAAACTTAACATTTGATACACTTGGTCTTTCAAAAGCTGTTATGCAAGCTATTAAAGATACAGGTTATGAACACCCTTCACCTATTCAATCTGAAAGTATTCCAGCCATTCTTTCTGGACGTGATGTTTTGGGTCAAGCTCAAACAGGAACAGGTAAAACAGCAGCTTTTGCATTACCAATTCTATCTAATTTAGACATGGCTGCTAAGCATGTTCAGGTAATGGTTCTTACACCGACACGCGAATTGGCCATTCAAGTGGCGGAGGCTTTTCAGACGTATGCCAAGCACATCAAAGGGTTTCATGTTTTGCCGATTTATGGCGGTCAAAGTTTTGATCCACAATTAAAGGCACTCAGGCGTGGTGTACATGTAGTTGTGGGCACTCCAGGACGTGTGATGGATCACATGCGTCGTAAGACATTAAAAATTGACAACCTCAATACATTGGTTTTGGATGAAGCCGATGAAATGTTACGCATGGGCTTTATTGATGATGTGGATTGGATTTTAGAACACACGCCAGAAGACCGTCAAATTGCGCTGTATTCTGCAACCATGCCATCTCAAGTCAAAAGAGTGGCAGTCAAACATTTAAACAATCCGTTTGATGTCAAGATTAAAAACAAAACCGCTACAGCAAAAAACATCAATCAACGTTATTGGATGGTCAGTGGTTTACACAAATTAGACGCATTAACTCGTTTGCTAGAAACAGAGGATTTTGATGCGGTTTTGATTTTTGTGAGAACTAAAGTAGCAACCGAAGAACTCGCCGATAAATTAAAAGCCAGAGGTTTTGCAGCTGAGGCCTTAAATGGTGATTTGGTGCAAAAACAAAGAGAACGTTTAATCAATAATTTAAAAAGCGGCAATATCGATATCTTGATTGGCACCGATGTTGTGGCACGTGGATTAGATGTTGAGCGCATCAGTCATGTGATTAATTATCATATTCCCTATGATGTTGAATCTTATGTGCA
The DNA here is from genome assembly GCA_045107085.1 of Marinicellaceae bacterium. Lineage (GTDB taxonomy): Bacteria > Pseudomonadota > Gammaproteobacteria > Xanthomonadales > Marinicellaceae > NORP309. Next base: position 1,918 of record JBGCFT010000239.1, read on the forward strand.
TCGCATTGGCCGCACAGGCAGAGCTGGACGTTCGGGTGAAGCCATATTATTTGTCGCCAGACGCGAACAACGCATGTTACGCATGATTGAAAAAGTCACCAAACAACCTATTCAACCCATGAAAATGCCAACGGTTGAAGACATCAATGTTCAAAGAGTACAAAAATTCAAAAACCGTATCAGCGATGTGATTGCATCAGAAGATTTAGGTATTTACCAACAAATTGTGCGTGAATTTCAACAGGAAACAGATAACGACCAAACACAAATTGCTGCCGCTTTGGCATTGATGGCACAAGGTGAACAAAACATATTGTTAAAAGAAGAGAAGCACGTTTATGACCATGACAAAGATGGCAACAAACGCAACCCAAGAAATGCAGGTGACTTCAAGGACACTCGCAGCCCAAGAGGCGAAGCTGAAAGCAAAGAAATTGATAATCAAGCCGAACCACTAAAAAAGCACCCAGACATTGACATGCAAAGATACTGTTTGGCTGTTGGTTATAACAATGGCGTCAAGCCAGGCAACATTGTTGGCATGATAATTAATGAGGCAGATATTGAAAAAGACTATGTCGGACACATCGAAATTTATGATGATGTGTGTACGGTTGATTTACCAGCCGATATGCCAAAAGAATTACTCAAACAATTAGGTGATGCCTATATCTGCGGTAAGAAAAGTGAAATCTCTTTGGTTAAGAAAGGACAAATGGCGGATATTTCACCACCAGGTGGTCGTCGCCGTGATGGCGGTCGCCCAAGCAAAAAAGGTGGACGTTCAGATAGGGGCAGAAGCAAACCAAGAGGCCGTTCAGAAGGCAAAAAATTTGGCGGGAAAAGAAAACCAGTGGGTGATCGTAAACGCTCGAGAAGAAAACCAAAAAAATAAAGTGTACACTACTGAGTTTGTTAATATTAAGAAACGATTTCTAGGAGTAATAAAGCCATCAATTTAGATGGCTTTTTTCATTGTACTTTTTTTCAGGATTTATTTTTATATTGAGCTCATCCAAAGCCCCATTAAATTTTTCAACCAGCTTTTGTTTTTTTTCATCATCAATGTATTTCGATTCAATTGCAATTTGAGTTTTTTTAATCAATTCTTCAAAAGATTTATTTTTTATTTCAACTGGTTTCATTTGGTCTTTTTCAGCTTCATCAAATAAGCCAATCCATTTTTCTGACGCTTTTCCGTAACTTAACAATCGATAAAGGTATCTTCCTGGGCTTTTCGTGTGCATTATTAACCCATACAATGTTGCCATTAAAACCAGGGGCATAAGCATCAAGTCTCTAATTCCATCAACCAGCAATTTTAACTGTAATACCAAAGTATCATAAATGACTTCTGATCTTGTGTGTTCTATTGGTGTGTTTTTTTTCAATACATCTTCTCCATATATCTCAAGCGTATTTTACCCTTATACATGTAAATATTAAATAGGCTATTGGTCATTTTATGCTTGTTATCAATGCATGAATAAGGATTAAGTGAGATTTTTATTTGTTTGATTGAAATTATTTGAAAGATGTTTTATCTATTTCGTTCTTATACCTTGAAGCCCAATTATTGATAAACATGTTCTCTCCCCCCGAACTGTAATAGGAGTGATATAACCAAGTTTATCTCTGCTTGTTACGCTAAAATTTATTGAGATTTGGGCTTCATTTGATTTGATATATCCCCAATCATAGCTAACAATTTTTTATCCAAACTCTGTCTGTCTTCAACATTTTGACCAAAACGCAACTGTATGTATAATTGTGTGAAATCTTGAATCAATAATTTTAGATGTGGTTTCTCATCTGATAATAGCTGAGAAAACTCAACCACTCCTTGTCCTTCTTGTTTGGTCAATCCTTGCTTATTAAAGATTTTCAAAAATCTATTGTATTCCTTATCATAAGCCATTAATCTTCGCTTTGGCTGGGTAATGATTAAGAACAATATGACGATCAACGTTGTGACAAGCATAATGCTACCTAAAATCACAGCGATAGATTTTCCATCTTGCGAATCAAATCCAAATACTTCAAACAAAGCCTTTTGTTTAACTACGTCATAATCTCTTATCCATTGATTCCATTTATGACGCAAACCATCGTATCTTTCTCCCATTTTTCGGGACCACTCAGTATCAAACCAGCTTCTGCCTTTTTCGGATATAATAGCTTGAGATCCATATTCAACTCTCAAAGGAGAAACTGCCGCTGTAGGATCAACCCTTAACCACCCTTTTCCTTTGACCCATACCTCTGACCAAGCGTGGGCATCGGATTGTTTGACCAATACATAATCATTATTTAAAATTCCACCTTGATAACCAGTTACAATGCGAGCAGGTATACCTGCAGAACGCATCATAATAGTAAATGCAGAGGCATAATGTTCACAAAATCCACTTCTTGTCTCAAACAAAAATTGATCTACTGTGTTACCTTGCAGCAATGGTGGTGAATAACTATAATAAAACTCTTCGTTCCTAAACATGTTTAGAGCTTTATTTACCGTTTCTTCTGGAGTTAAATTTTCTGTTTTCCAACTTTGAACCAATTCATTGGTTCTTGGGTTATAACCTGCTGGTAAAGCGAGTAATCGTTGCAAGCTGTCATTGGATAAATATTCATAGGGATTATATTCTTTTAATATCGATTGAACCGTATAGTGTCTCAATTGATTAATTTTATCTTCAGTCATTAACTGAGAATCTGACAGTAAATTAGATTTTTGTGGAATATTTGCTGGATAATCTAAAGCAAATAAATAATTTTGTCCTGTTGGTTCTAATTCTACTTCATAAGTGTATGTGACACCTGTATCAGTGAATGAATCTGGCTTTTGACTTAACGGTTGTTTTTTCTTTCTGGTCCATGTAAAACCATCAAAATCCCACATCACAGGTCCACGCCAATACATTTGTGGATTTTCTGGAATTTCACCTTCAAATATCACTCTGAATGCGGTGGAGTCATCATCAAACAACTGTGAAATACTCCCAGGAGACATGTCTTCACTGATTCCCGTTACACCTTCTCCGAATAAATCTGGAGAACCCCAAATTGGTGAACCTAATCTTGGAAAAAACAAAAAGAACAGAGTGGCAAGTGGTATCCCGGTTACCAATAATCCTAAAGTCTGTTTGATCTCTCTTTTTTGTAAGAATTGTGTTGAATTACTGTGCTGTAAAACAAACAATGTATGTGTAATGACAATCACTGATGATAATAAATATATAACCAATACCATGTCCTGAGAATAGAAAAAACGCGTCAGAATAACAAAATAGCACAATGTTACTATCATCCAAGCATCTCTTTTCCTCCAAGTCTCCAGTAATTTCAAGACTGTCATAGTGGTCAATACTGTCACACTAATCTCTCTGTTTAAGGCAAATCCTTGAAAATATAAAATAGCCAAAAAGATAAAAATGGTAATAAATGCGATAAAAAAACCGGGCAAGGGTTTCAGTCTTTTTGTAGCAGTCATCCACCTCATGGTCACTGTCAGAATGAGTAAAAGAGGAAACCAACCTGGTAATCTAGAAAAGTGAGGGACCACTGCAATAATGACAGACAACAAAATCCAAAATACTTGCTTGTTAGTCAAAGTGAATATATTGATTGAATTTTTTTTCATGAATCTATTTTTCTTCCAATCCAAAAACGGCTAATGCCTTCAAACAAGATAAGTGGTGCTGTGAAGAATACCCAAATCCAGAATTATATTCTGGTAATTTCAAACAATAATCAATTTGTTGCTTGTAAGCCATAAGTACCCAAGCTGTAAGACGAGAAAGCTTCATTTCAGTATCTTGTATTGATAACTGAGAAAAATCCAATAACAATTTTTCACCCTGTGTATTTTGAAATTCTCTACTAATTAATTCACCAGTTTGCGCTGTTCTTTTCCAAGCTATCATTCGTATTGAATCACCTGGTTGAAATGGTTTGAGGCCATGAAATTCTTCTCCATCGAAAATGACATTGGTTTTGCCTTCACTTTGTGCATGCGTTGGCAATGGAGGAGGCGAAGATTCGGGCATAGGATATACCAAGCATTTGGCTTCGAGTTTGGTATAAATCCAAGCAAATAAGAGACCAAAAGGATAACTACTTGCTATTCTTACCTTTCCACATGTTTGCCATCCCCTTTTGGTTGTTTGCAAATAGACAGAAACAGGTTTTTGTTTTTCTGCTGGCAATTCAACAAGACAATTTTCACCCGTTTCATTTTTTATGCACATGTCGTATTTGGTTTGTTTTGATTTCAAATAGACTTTAAATTCTGCTTTTTGCCCTAAAAAAACTGGCTGGCAAGTAACATGATGAACTATTAAATCTTTAACATTAAAAAATACACGGTGCATTGCAACTTGTGCCAAGCCTAATAACAAAAAAGTCATCATTAAACCCATATTATTATTAAAGTTAAGACTGGCTATTAGCATAATAAATGTGACAAGACCAAAAAATAAACCAGGTTTAGTAGGGAAAATAAAAACCCTTCTCCATTTGATCAGTAAAGGCAATGTTTCAGATTTTTTATGTAACATAAGATTAGGAGCAAACTTATTTAAAAATTTGTCCATCACACTCATTTTTTTTATGTTATTTTTATGGGATTCTTGTTTCATTTAATAGTTTGTTTAATATATCTACTACATTATGCTGTGATGATCTACTTCTCATTCTGTGGCTGGCAGCAGGCAGAAATGCTTTTTTGACGTCTTCAGGAATTACAAAATCTCGCCCTTCTATGTAGGCTAAAGCTTGAGAAATTCTGAAAAGTGCAAGCCCAGCTCTGGGCGACAATCCATCCACCAATAGTGAATGTGTTCTTGTTTGGTTGATTAGAGACTGAAGGTAAGCGATGACTTCTTCACTGGCATGTATTTTTTCGATAAAAGATTGAATAGCTATTAATTGTTTGCTATCAATTAATGTTTCTAATGCTTGATTAATATTGGATGAATAGCTTTCTGTGTACAGATTTTTCTCAGCCTCTAAAGAAGGGTAACCGAGTGAAATACTTATACTAAATCTGTCTAACTGTGAATCTGGTAGAGGAAATGTCCCAGATTCATCTGTCGGGTTTTGTGTAGCAATCACAAAGAAAGGAGGATTTAATTGATAAGTTTTGCCATCGACACTGACTTGTTTCTCAGCCATGGCTTCCAATAAAGCACTTTGTGTTCGAGGAGTGCCGCGGTTTAATTCGTCAGCAAGAAGTAGTTGTGTAAAAATAGGGCCTTTGAAAAACTTAAAATCTGAAGTATTCGGCTGAAAAATAGAAACACCCAATACATCGCTGGGTAACATATCACTGGTGAATTGGATTCGCCCAAATTGTAAGCCTAACACTTGACTCATGGCATTGGCTAATGTTGTTTTACCTAACCCAGGTTTGTCCTCAATCAATAAATGTCCTTTGGCTAAAACACACGCAAAGGCCAATTTTACTTGCTCATCTTTATCAAATATTTTTCGACCAACTGCATTGATAGCGTTGTGAATAATGGTATTTTTCAAATGTTTCTCCTCAATTTTTTGATTGAATTTTTATTGGGTTTTCAAAATATACTGACGAATAATAGCATAAAAATATTTTCATTTTCTATCGGTATAAATTTTAAGATCAAATATAACATATCATACTAATACTTCATTGTTGATAAAATGTGAAAATAGTAGATATATTTTAAATTTAATCAACTCAATTTGAGGGTGAAATTCAAGCTAAAACAACACAGTTTGTTAAGAATTTTCACGAATTTTAGAGATTAAAAAGAAAATATTATCAATTAAGATTGATTTGAGATTATTACAGCCTCTTTACTAGTGATGCAAAGGTTTCTTTAAACTGGCAATCTCATTAGTATTCAAGTAAAATATGGAGAAATAATATTAAATAGATTTTATACTTCAAAATATGTCCGAAATTGCAAATATCCTGATAGTCGATGCATCAAAGCTAGCAAGAGCTCTGACTAAAAAAACAGTGATTAAAATCAAACAAGACAGTGAAGTATTTATGGCTGATTCTGTTTCTCAAGCCATTGAAATAATTAAAACAAATTCAATTGACATGCTTATCACAGCACTTGTTCTCTCTGATGGAGATGGAATTGAAATCTGTAAATATGTCAGAACTAATCAACATTACATCCCTGTTTTAGTCATATCTGGTGATGTTGATAAAAGGGTTCAAGACAGATTGATGGATGCAGATGTTACTGACTATATGGATAAAGCTCAGGGCAAACATGCCTTGGAATTTTTTATTAAAGGCATGTTATCACCAGATGCTAAAATTCATGGACACATCTTATATATTGAAGATTCCCGGGTTGTTGCTCATGCTACCAAAAAAGTGTTAGCCAATCATGGCTTAACAGCAGATCATGTATTAACCATTACAGATGCCATTGAATTGCTTGGAACTGCGCAAGAAGCCATAGAAAAATACGATGTTATCCTGACCGATTATTATTTAAAAGACAATGAAACAGCACAATGGCTTATTGAGTACGTAAGAGAAGTACAACAAATTAATAAAATTGATTTACCCATGGTTGTAATGACAGGTGATGAAAATGAAAAAAACCAGAAACAAACATTAAAATCTGGGGCTAATGACTTGGTTTTGAAGCCTGTTGATAATGATATACTCATGAAAAAAGTGCAATTCCAAATCAGGTTTAAGCAATTCAAAAGATCTTAAATATATGACTTCCATAAAACTCCATGAAGAATGGAAAAAAGTGTTAGGTAATGAGTTTAATAAAGACTACATGAAACACTTGAAACAATTTATTATAGAACAAAAACAATCCGGCCAAACCGTATTTCCTGAAGGGCAAAATATATTTAATGCTTTAAACTCAACGCCTTTTAGCCAAGTAAAAGTTGTTATCATAGGACAAGATCCTTATCATGGACCTAATCAAGCGCATGGCTTGTGTTTTTCTGTTAACAAGGGCATCAAAACACCTCCTTCTCTTAGAAACATATACAAAGAATTAAATCAAGATATGGGCATTGAAATACCCAATCACGGATGTCTTCAATCATGGGCAGATCAAGGCGTCCTATTACTTAATAGTGTATTAACCGTTAACAAAGCTCAAGCAGGAAGCCATCAAGGCAATGGATGGGAAACTTTCACAGACAAAGTAGTTTTTGAATTGAATAAGCACCATAAAAATGTTGTTTATATGTTATGGGGTGCCTATGCTCAAAAAAAGGGCGCTAATATTGATCATAATAACAATTTAGTGCTTAAATCGGTTCACCCAAGTCCGTTATCAGCTCACCGAGGATTTTTGGGTTGCAAGCACTTTTCACAATGCAATCATTTTTTAAAAGCAAACAAGCTTCAAGCGATTGATTGGCAAATTAAAGATTAAATCGATTTAAAACAAACAAACCATTGAGCATTAGAAAGGCAAGTTTAGGCTTGAGTCCACTGCTAAAATTTGTTCTTTAAACTCTGCCATGATGTCATCTAATGCTTCTTGATTATCTGCATCAAACCTCATGACCAAGCATGGTGTAGTATTCGAGCATCGCACCAAACCCCAACCATTTGCAAAATCTGCTCTAATACCGTCAATAGTGGTAAGATTGGCATCAGGAAATTTAGCAGCTTCTTTGAATTTTTCCATAAATGCATAGTTTTCACCTTCTTCTGTGTGACACTTTAATTCTGGTGTGCTGACACTATCGGGCAATTCATCAAATACTTCTTGTGCAGGTCTGTCTTCTTGATCAAGAATTTCTAGTAATCGAGCAGCAGAATAAATACCATCATCAAACCCAAACCACCTTTCATTGAAAAAGAAGTGTCCACTCATTTCACCAGCCAATGCAGCTTTGGTTTCTTTTAACTTTGCTTTCATAAAAGAGTGTCCTGTTTTCCAAATAATCGGTAAACCACCGCTTTTAACAATCTCTTTAGGCAAATGGCCCGTACATTTAACATCAAATATAATGCTTGCTCCTGGTTGCCTTGTTAAAACATCTTTTGCAAAAAGCATTAACACTCTATCAGAATAAATAATTTCGCCAGTTTTTGTTACAACTCCTAATCTATCTGCATCTCCATCAAAAGCAATACCAAGGTCCGCATCTGAGGCTTTAACTGCGGCAATAAGATCTTTTAAATTATCTGGAACACTGGGATCAGGATGATGATTGGGAAAACTACCATCAATTTCACAATGCAATGGAATAACATCACATCCAATTTCTTCTAGAACCAATGGCCCTACTTCACCGCCAATTCCATTGCCACTGTCTACAACAACCTTAAGTTCATTTTCTAATTGAATGTCCGATGAAATATAATCGACATAATCATCAACTATGTCCATTTCTTGAACGCTGCCATCACCACTGTCTAATTCGTTATATATGATAGAGTCATGTAAATCCATTATTAATTGACCAGCAAGCGTTTCACCATTTAACATGATCTTCAACCCATTATAGTTTGGTGGATTGTGACTGCCTGTTAACATAACACCAGATCCAGTTTCTAAATGATGTGTAGCAAAATAAAGGACACCAGTTGGTACGGCACCAATATTAATGACATCACATCCACTGGCAATCAATCCATCTATTAATGCGGACAATAACTTTTCACCAGAAAGTCTGCCATCACGGGCGACCACTATGCTATTTTTCCCCCGTTTAATATTTTCAGTTCCAATGGCTTGTCCGATTAACGTCACTGATGCAACTGTCAATTGTGTATCGACAATTCCGCGAATGTCATAAGCTCTAAAAATACTTTTATCAATTTCTATTTTATCTTTCATTTCTTCTTTGTCTAAATTGTTAGCTAAATCGGTTTCTTGGTTAGAATCTTCAATGGAGAATACCTTTTTATTGGTGCTGACATGCACATATGTTGATTCCTGATTTTGTTTCTGTTTGATTGCTCTAAAAAATTTGATTAATGTCAGTGATGCTGCAACCAATAATATCAATGCTGACAACATTCCAATAAATGATGACAGCGTGGTCATTCTTTCCATAAAAAAGAACGGTTTTTCGTAACTATAATCGATAGAAAAATAGCTGTTTGTAATTTTATTGCTGCCAGTAGTCAAATCTTGGGAAGCAGGAGGAGATCCCCAAGATTTTAAGACGACTTTTGAAAAACTTCCAGCGGTTTGTATGAGCTTTATCTGGCCTGTTTGAATATTAATATTGGGTAAGTTGATTAACAATTGGTTAATAGGCAAGCTAACAATCAAATACTCTTGTTTGGCATTATCTAAAATAAAGATATAATTAAGATATTGATTTTTTTGGCCAAATAAGTGAATCTCCGGAATTGGGTTTTCATTATCTTTTTGCGTATTTTTTAACATATCCAATGTTGCAAAATTAATCCCAGGAAACTCAATCGGTTTAATTTCACTTAATGGAGTACCTGAAACAATTACCCGTAGCGTATCCGGTATTTCATTATTGATTCTGTCAATGAATACATCCTTTAATTCAGAACTATAATCTGCTATGTGCTTTGTGACACTATTACTAACACTAGAATTTATCGCTATATAATTTTGATTTATCTGGTTAGTTATTTCTTGAGAGTAAGCCACTAATTCACTTTTTACTGATCCTTCTTTTAAATTATTAACAAATGCTATGGCAAATAAACCAGTTAATGAAGCAGAAATCAGCAAAACAATTGTCCACAATACAATGGTTGGTAATTGACTTGTAAAAAAGCCTCTTTGTTTGTAAATATTATTGCTAAGCATCATTAAATTTTGTAACCCTTTTAGTTTTGACCAGAATGGCCAAATCCACCCTCTCCTCGTTTTGATAAGTTAAATTCATTGACAACCTTAAACTCCGCTTGGATTACAGGCACTATTACAAGTTGTGCAATTCTATCACCTGAACTAACAGTATAATCTTTATCAGAACGATTCCAACAAGAAACAAACAACTGTCCTTGGTAATCAGAATCAATTAAGCCAACCAAATTTCCAAGAACTAACCCATGTTTATGGCCTAGTCCAGAACGAGGTAGAATCATGGCTGCTAAATTATTGTCTTTTATGTGTATGGATATCCCTGTTGGAATTAACTCAGTTTGCCCAGATGAAACTTTAAGGCTATCTGATAAACAAGCCCTGAGGTCAATACCTGCTGAACCTTCTGTGGCAAGATGGGGCAAACCCCATTTTTTAATAAATTCATCGTTTAGAACTTTCAGTTCAATTTGTTGCATAACTTCATAATTGACAATTAAATAAGAATTTTATCGTATCAGGCTCAGATAAACCACAACTTATGGTAATTTTCCTACAAGACTTTAGGATTTTGTCCGTTAAATCTACTCGTTTAAAAATTTATAATAGCCCTTTTAGGTGAAGAAATGACAATAAATCAATGGCCAAAACAAGAAAGACCAAGAGAACGTTTATTAAAATATGGCGCATCAAAACTGAGTAATGCTGAACTTCTGGCAATATTTTTACGTACTGGAATAGTGGGCAAAACAGCGTTAGATTTAGCCAGGGATTTATTGAATAAATTTGGCAGCTTAGATAAAATTTTAGAATCGGATTTCAATGCTTTTACAAGTATCAATGGTCTGGGCATCGCTAAATATTGTCAACTCAAAGCAACTTTAGAGCTCACTAAGCGACATTTTGGATGTAAAGTTCAAGAAGTTTCAGCATTTACTGACCAAGAAACCGCAAAAAACTATCTATTGAATCATTTTACATCTTTGGAGAATGAGAGGTTTGCTTGTCTTTTTCTTGACAATAAAAATCAGTTAATTAAATTCGTATTTCTTTTTAATGGAACAATTAATCAAGCCCAGGTTTACCCAAGAGTTGTTGCACAAAGTTGCCTAAAACACAATGCTGCTGCTGTTATTTTTGCCCACAATCATCCTTCTGGTTGTATAAAAGCCAGTGACTCTGACATCCATATCACACGAAAATTAACAACAGCTCTTGAGTTGATTGACGTCAGAGTTTTAGATCATTTCATTGTCGGACATAATGAAGTGTATTCTATGGCTCAAAATGGTTTAATGTAATTTTTTAAACATTATTTAATTTATATTCTGTATTTTAACAGCTGAGTATATTAAACTGTTTTTAATATATCAAATTCTAGATGTCTAATTAAATCCATTTTTACGAGTATTTTCTAATTGAATAATTAATGAATTATGAACTAAAAGCAGCGACATTAGTTGAAAAAGGCAAATATAAAAGAGCCGTAAAACTAATTTCTAAAGCCATAAAAGCAGACCCAGAAAACCAGCATTTACTTCGCTTGCGTTTTGAGTATGCGCAATTCATTCCTTTTGACAATCTTTATCATTTAGCCGCTGAAGAGTTTTTCAAATACATTATTGACCGTGAAGTTTCTGGAAACGTGATACACGATCACTACTCAGTATATTTGAGTACAACTCAAGGTAGAATTGGTTTATCTGATGATTTACTTTTAGAAATGGCTGCCATATTTGCCGGGTATAAGTTTGTAAATGATGCCGTTTATATCATCAATAGAATCATTCGCAAAAACATCAAATCAATAGGACTTATTGATGCTATTGTTTCTTTAGTCAATCATTACATTGATAATGGACAAAAGCAAAAATCAACACAATATGTCCAGTATATGATAGATTTTTTTCCTACTGAACCGATGACCAAATATATCGTTCGGGTATACAAGCAGAGTAAATAATCCCAGTAATTCTATTAGCTTTTCCTTTAGACATTAAATCTAAAATGAAGCACATCTCCTTCTTTAACTAAATATTCTTTTCCTTCTAATCTTAATTTTCCGGCCTCTTTGCAACCCGCTTCTCCATTGAAACGAATAAAATCTTCATAAGCCATTGTTTCAGCCCGAATAAATCCTTTTTCAAAATCTGTGTGGATCACTCCTGCACACTGCGGTGCTGTCGAACCTGATTTAAAGGTCCAAGCTCTGACCTCTTTAACACCAGCTGTGAAATAGGTATTCAAACCTAACAACTCATGTCCTGCTCGAATCACACGATCTAAACCCGCTTCAATCAACCCCAGTTCTTCCATAAACATTTCTTTATCTTCTTCATCCAAAACTGCAATTTCAGCTTCAATCACAGCACAAACTGGGACCACCGATGATTTTTCCGAGGCTGCCATTTCCCTGACTTGATCTAACAGAGGATTGTCATCAAAACCATCCTCAGCCACATTAGCAATATACATCACAGGCTTTGCTGTTATGAACCTAAATTCTTGAATGGTCTGCTTTTCTTCTTTGCTTAAATCTAAGGAGCGAATAGGATCACCTTCGGATAATTGTGAAACTACTTTCTCAAGAACCAATGAACGGGCTTGTGCTTCTTTATTTCCTGATTTTGATTGTTTTTGTGCTTTTAATAGTCCACGTTCTGCCGAATCTAAATCAGCAAGAGCTAGCTCAGTGTTTATAGTTTCAACATCATCTAACGGATTAATTTTACCACCAACATGAACAACGTCAGGATCCTCAAAACAGCGAACAACATGCGCTATTGCATCAGTTTCTCTAATATTTGACAGGAACTTATTGCCCAGTCCTTCGCCTTTCGAAGCACCGGCAACCAATCCTGCAATATCAACGAATTCCATGACAGTTGGCAATACTTTTTCTGGGCTCACAATTTCTGCTAGTAAAACCAATCTAGGATCAGGTACTTCAACCATTCCTACATTGGGTTCAATGGTACAAAAAGGATAATTTGCTGCATCAATTCCTGCCTTTGTTAAAGCATTAAATAATGTTGACTTGCCTACGTTGGGCAACCCAACAATTCCACACTTAAATCCCATAATATTTTCTTGATGGTTAAAAGAAGCGCATTTTAGCAAATTATGGTTTTAATTGATATAATATACCCTATGCATCATTTGAAAAACACATTAAGAAACGTTAAATTATTATATACTTTATTGTCTTTTATATTCTTAATTGCAGCATTACTGTTTACCAATGATTATTTGACATCAATCATTTTTAATAAACAATTTCATCTACAAGAAACTTTGTTGTTTAAAATTCCTATTATTTTATTGGTTATACCCACTTTGATTTATACCTCTAGAAGTACTATAAAACACAGCAAAGAGATAAATATTATCAAACTCTTATACGTTTTGGTGCCTTTAACGATACTTCACGTTTTGATGGCAAGTTATATTATTCAATTTGTTTCGCTTAACTTCTTAAACTCACCATTCACTTTTGCGCAATTAATCCAATCTAAATTTACTCAAGATTTTGTCTTTATTTTAACAACTTATGGACTCATGTATTTAATCGCCAGATACTATTATTTAAATCTTACGCACACACATAATAAAACAATTTCAATCAAAACGGGCACTCGAATTGACATTATTAATATTGATGATATCGACTGGATAGCCGCAGAAACACCTTACATAGCAATTTGGGAGGATGAAAAAAAATACCTTTATCACTCTACCCTTCATAAAATACTTAAACAATTAAATCACCCAAGTTTTGTCAGAATTCATCGTACAACAATTGTCAATTTAAATAAAATTTCAACCATTACTTCACGTTTAAATGGCGATTACGATATTCATCTGTATAACAGGACCCAACTCAGGCTGAGTCGAACATATCGCACTCCAGAATTAGACTCACAACTAAAGTTATAAATCCTATCAGCTTAGAACATTGGGTTTATTTCAGGTTTGAAATACGAGTCAGTATTTGTATCATCAAGTTTTTCAAAACAATCGCAGAAGAATAAAATATAAAGGCTATATAGTCTTATCAATACAAAAAATTACTTAGCAATAATCTTTTCAACATCAGTGGGCAAGTCCATTTCATCTGAGTATCCTTGTTTGACTAATTTTCCTGATTGATCAATGATCATGTAATAAGGAATTCCTTTGAAATTGAGTTTTTTGAAAACAGCTGATTGCATGGCTTCTTGTTTAACAACCCATTGTTGCCAATTAATGCCTTGTTCTGATAATATTTGATCAATGTTCATGTAATCATCAAAATTAATGCCTATGATTTCAAATTTACTTTTCGGGTATGATTTTATCAGTGTTTGGAGTTCTGGGAGAGCTGTTCGACAAGGTGCACATTTCCAAGACCAAAAATCTAACAATAACACTTTTCCTCTGTGCTTTTTACTATTGAAAACAGTTCCATCATGCTTGTCTAATTCAAAATCAAATGTCTCACCAATAACATTATTAGAAAATGGAACATCTGCCAGCATTTCATCTCTTTCCTTTTCTCTAGCGACTCTTTCATCCTCTCTTTGATTTAATATAGCAATTCTTTCTGGCGTCTTTTTTGCCTGAATAAAAATTTTTTCTACATCTTTTTTCATGATATGTGCAGACGGCAAAAAAGTCAGGCTTGCAATCCATTTATTGTTGGGAGTATCAAAACTAAAACCATCTAATTCTCCCGCAATTCTTCTGCTCTCACCCCCATTGACTTCCTTAACACTATAAGTTACTTGAAAATCTTCCATCCACTCTTGATCTCTATAGAAATATTCTGGAGCCTGTAATGACAAAACAACTGCTAAACGCCCATCTTTAATTTCTATTAAAGTCACCGCAGGAATTATTTCTCCGACTCTATTGACATATTGGATACTGACATCGCGCCTAATTTCAATTGAATCAATATCGACCCATTGGTTCTGATTGAACTCTGTTTCTGCAAAACATATTGATATAAAGAGAAACAATAAAGTTATAGTTTTAAAAGCGTTCATGAGTAATTAGGAGATAATGTGATATTAAGTCTAGCATATGTCATGATAAATTCAATTAATAAAATATATCATGTGCGACTATCCTATTATTCTTTAATTGGTTTAAAATATCTGACTATGAATACTTATTTTTTCAAACAAGCTTTATTAATTGATGGTTGGCATGACAATATTCGTGTTGTGATTAACGGTGATGGTTGTATTTCCGAGGTTTTAAAACATTCACAGCAACAACAAAATGACACTGTATTGGATTGTGTCATACCAAGTTTGCCCAATTGTCATTCACATGTGTTTCAACGAACCATGGCAGGATTGACCGAGTACAAAACTTCTGAAAATGACAGCTTTTGGTCATGGCGTGATTTAATGTACAAATATGCCAATCAAATTAGTGCTGATCAGTTATATCATATTGCCTGTTTTACTTATTCAGAAATGTTAGCAGCTGGCTTCTCATCAGTATGTGAATTTCATTATATTCACCGAGATTTAAATGAGATAAACAATACCGAAAATATGTCCCTTGCCATCATTAAAGCTGCTCATGATGTGGGTATTCGGTTAACTTTATTGCCTGTTCTGTACACTCAAGCACACATTGATGGTTCACCATTAAACCAATTACAGCAACGATTTAAATTATCAAGCACTGAATACATCAATTTATATCATTCATTAGAAAAGCAATTATATCCTGAACAAAACATGGGACTATGCTTTCACTCGCTTCGTGCTGTTTCAATCACACAAATGAAACAAGTTCTGAAAGAAATAAATAATGATCAACCCATACATATTCATATTGCAGAACAACAAGCTGAAATTGATCAAATCAAAAAATATACAGGTAAACGTCCTATTGAACTTTTATATCAACATTTTGATGTTAACAAAAACTGGTGTTTAATTCATGCCACTCACTTAACCAAAAATGAAACGCAGCTTATTGCTCAATCGCAAGCAACTGTTGGCTTGTGTCCTTTAACCGAAGCCAATCTGGGTGATGGTGTCTTTCCATTGTCTGATTTTATGAAACACAGAGGTAATTTTGCCATAGGATCAGATAGCAATGTACTGATTAATCCGTTTCAAGAAATACAAATGTTGGAGTATTCACAAAGATTAATCCAACAAAAGAGAGTCATTGCTAGCTCCAAAAAAATACAAAATGTTGCCAGTTATTTATGGAATAAATTGGTATCAGGAGGCGCACAAGCGTCTCAATTAAATACATTAGGAATACAATCAAGACAAGTAGCGAATTGGATTAGCTTAGATAAACAACATCCCATATTGACTCACTTGAATGCAACAGAAATACTGGATTCTTTTGTGTTTGCCCATAATAATTTAAATTTCGAAACTTATATTAAAGGCCAGATATTTAAAAATATTAGTGCAACAATCCAACAAAATTATAAAAAAACCTTAAATTCGCTTAGATAAATATAGTTTACAGCAAAAATTTGTTAAAATTCAGGGTCGTTTCACCCAAAGTTAAAGATAAATAGGAAAATATCATGGCAAGAGTTACAGTTGAAGATTGTTTAGAGCACGTTGACAACAGATTTGAATTGGTACAATTGGCTTCTAAAAGAGCCCGTTTAATCGCAAATGGTCAACCACCAATGGTTGAAGAAGAAAATGATAAGCCAACAGTTTTGGCACTTCGTGAAATTGCAGCTGGTTTAATGACAGAAGAAAAATTACAAGAATTAGAACTTGAAGAAAAACGCACCAAAGAGCTAGATGATTGGAATGCTGCTGCAGAAGAGCAAGATTCCCAAATGATGTAAGCTTATTGAGAATTAAAATGTTTTTCCCTTCCCACAAAACAATGATTACGCCGTGACAGAAGCTGACGTCACGGCAATTCTCGAACACAAGGAAGTTATTTCTGCCTATAAGTCTCTTACATTAAAAACTGATACCTACCTCAATTCCAACGAACAACTTTTACTCAAAAAAGCCTTTCACTACGGCGCAGAAGCCCATAAAAAGCAATTCAGAAAATCTGGTGAGCCATACATTACGCATCCTTTAACTGTGGCAGCTATCTTGTCAGAGTTAAATTTTGACATCAATTCATTGTGTGCAGCTGTGTTACATGACACCATTGAAGACACACATGTTACCGAAGAAGATTTAACAAAAGAGTTCAACAAAACTGTGGCATATCTTGTCCAAGCTGTCACTAAATTAGATAAACTCAAATTTCGAAACTTGCATGAAGCGCAAGCAGAAAGTTTTGTCAAAATGTTATTTGCAATGGCTGAAGATGTCCGTGTAATAATTATCAAACTGGCTGATAGATTACATAACATGCGTACTATTAGCGCCATGAGTGAATCCAGCCGCAAACGCATAGCCAGAGAAACACTTGATGTTTTTGCGCCTATTGCAGAACGATTAGGGCTAAAGAAAATTCAAAACGAAATGCAAGACCATGCATTTCAAGCTTTATTACCAAACGTAGCTGAAAAAATTACTAATAAAATTAATGACTTGTCAGGTAATAGAAAAGAAGCAATCAAAAAAATACGAAAAAAAATTGTCAAAGCTTTATTGCATTCTAATTTATCAGCACAAGTTGAAGGCAGACAAAAATCCTTATACAGTGTCTATCTGAAACAGAAAAAAAAGAACTTAAGCTTTAATCAAATTCACGATGTTTTTGGGGTCAGAGTTATTGTTAAATCAGTTCAAGATTGTTACATAGCGCTGGGCGTCATTCATGGATTATATGCACCAAGAGAAAATAGCTTTAAAGATTATATTGCCGTTCCTAAAACTAACGGATATCAATCTATCCACACTTTGGTAACCGGACCTTATGGCTTGGCCATTGAAATCCAAATTAGAACAACAGAAATGGACAAAGTTTGTGAATCGGGTGTCGCTGCGCATTGGATGTATAAAAGTGATGATTCTAATGTAAATACACGCTTGACCTTGGCAAGAAATTGGCTAGGGGGCTTATTAAATATGCAAAAAGATACTGGCAGCTCTCTGGAATTTTATGAAAACATGAAAAAAGATTTAATCACTGATGAAATCTATGTTTTTACACCACGGGGTAAAATAATTCAATTACCTCTACAAGCTACAGTATTAGATTTTGCCTTTGCTATCCATACTAATGTTGGAAGTCGTGCTGTCTCAGCCACAGTAAATGATAAACATGCCTCACTGAAGCAAAAACTAGAGACTGGACAAACCATTAAAATTGTGACCGATAAAAATTCCAGTCCAAAAACTGAATGGCTACAGTTGGTGACCACCAGCAAAGCCAGAACTGCAATACGTCATGCTTTGAAACAAATTAAAAAAGAAGATGCCATTTTTGTCGGACACAAAATGATTGATCGGGCATTGGATACATATGGGTACTCATTTGATACATTGGATAAAAGATCCATTAAACGCGTATTAAAATATTATAAAAAAGACAACATGGACGATTTACTTAAGTCTTTTGCTTTTGGTGAACTGCTTCCATCTTTGGCTGCAAAAAAATTATTGCCCTTATTAAAACAAAGATCAATTGGAAAATCATACTTACCCAAAGAAGCCTTTTCTATCACTGGTAATGAAGGTTCAATTATGAACTATCCACAATGTTGTGAGCCGATTGTTAATGATGATATTGTTGGCTATCTGAGCCCAGCCAAAGGCATAGTTGTTCACAGAAAAAATTGTGCCAATTTAGAAGAACTTGAAAAAAGCCCTGAACGCATGGTGGTTATGAATTGGGATTTAGAGAAAGAAATGATGTTTCAGACAACCTTGCAAATGGATGTCATCAACAAACAAGGTGTTCTGGCCAAATTGGCCAGTGTTGTGGCAGAAAACCATGGTAATATTGAAAGATTTGAACAAGTTGACAGGGACGGAAATTATTCTGGCTTAGAATTTCATTTGAGCATTGCAAATACACAAAAATTAGACAATATTTTATATAAACTTAGACAATTACCAGAAGTATTAAAAGCTTCTAGAAAGGAAAACAATGAAAAAAATCATTAAGACATCAAATGCCCCATCTGCTATCGGCACCTATTCACAAGCCGTTGTTCATAATAATGTTTTGTATACTTCTGGACAAATTCCAATTGACCCAGAAACAGATAAAATGTTAGAAGATGATTTTCACAAACAAACACACCAAGTCTTCAGAAATCTTCAGTCCATTGCAATAGCTGCAAACACCAGTTTACAAAACACCCTAAAACTGAATATTTTTCTTCAAGACCTAGAAAATTTTGCCTCACTTAATGAAATAATGGCACAATATTTTGAAGAGCCCTATCCTGCGCGTGCTGCTATTCAAGTTGCAAGGCTTCCTAAGGATTCATTAGTTGAAATGG
Organism: Marinicellaceae bacterium; assembly: GCA_045107085.1. Lineage (GTDB taxonomy): Bacteria > Pseudomonadota > Gammaproteobacteria > Xanthomonadales > Marinicellaceae > NORP309. Next base: position 21,097 of record JBGCFT010000239.1, read on the forward strand.
ATGCCATTATAGCCATAAGATAAGTGAGATTAACTTTTTCCTTCTCTGATGACTTTTGACTGCATTAAATTTTTTGGAAAATTTCTAAGACTGACGATTAACAAGAGTACAAGTGATACTCCTTGTACCCATTCTGGAACATGGCTGTGGCTCATAGATAAGTGTTGGTTAATATTTAAATCCCAGATATCTACCAACCAATTGACTACAAAACCGCTAATCAGTGCAATTGACATAATTCCAGTCAGATAAAGCACCATGGTTCTTTGTCCCAATTGCTTCGAAATTATGCCTAAAGTTGCCATGTTTGTAGCTGGTCCTGCCAATAAAAATACAATCACAGCTCCTGGTGATATTCCAGCCAAGAGAAATCCGGCTGCCAAAGGCGTTGAAGCAGTAGCACAAACATACATTGGAATCCCAACAATCAGCATGACTAACATGCCAGTCCAGCCCGTGCCATACTCAAGTAAAAAATCTTGAGAGACATAAGTTTGAACCACAGCAGCAAAAATCAATCCAATCACCAACCAAAATATAATATTATCTAATAAGTCTGTAAAAGCATAGTGTATGCCGTTCCAAACCTTAGCTATCGATCCTTGTTGCTTGACTTCTTGCGAATCAGAACAACAGTTATCTTCAATTGATGCTTTGACAGGCTTATTTTCTTGCTTTGTATCACAACAATTATTGTGCTCAACATGAGTATGGGTTGAACAGACCGATTGGCCTCTGGTTTTCTTCTTAGGTGTTTCTTGTTCTTGATCAACATCAAAAAAATTAACCAAGGTTCCAGCTGTTATTGCAGAAGTTAACGCCACAACTGGTCGTACAATCGCCATAAATGGTCCCATCATTGCGTAAGTGATAAACACAGAATCCACACCTGTTTCTGGAGTTGATACGAGAAATGATGTCGTTGCTGATTTTGATGCTCCGGCTTCTCGCAAACCCATGGCCGCTGGAATCACACCACAAGAACATAAAGGCAATGGTGCTCCCAATACTGCTGCTTTGACTATCGATCCAAAACCTTCTTGGCTTAAATGTTTTTGCAAAAAAACAGTAGGAATCAGTGTTTTAAACACACCGCCAATAATTAAGCCTACGACTAACCAGAAAGAAGCATCCAAAGCCAACAAGTAGATATTATGTAATAAATCCATAATTAACTCTCCAAGGCGGATAAAATAGAACAATGCTCAGCTGTCTCAGAGCCACCACAGCAGGATGTATGAATTCTCTCTAAAGCTGACTTAATGTGGGATAACTCTTGAATTTTTTTTGAAATTTCATCCAATTTGATTTGGGTGAAATTTTTGACTTCTTTGCAAGTGTGTTCATCTTTAGTGACTTGTATTGCCAACAATTCTTTTATTTCCTTTAAAGTAAACCCCACCAACTTGGCTTTTTTAATAAATTTTAGACTGGCAATGGCATCCTGTGGGTAATCTCGGTATCCATTTTCAAGTCGTTGAGGTTCAGCTAACAAACCTTGGGATTCATAATACCTTAATGTCTGAATATCTATGCCCACAGCAGAGGCCAAATCACCTATTTTCATACTCATAAGAATGTAAATAAAAATGCATTATAAACCCTAAAGTATACTATAGAGTCAAGGTGAAATTTTATCATTCACTTTTATAATTTATTTGTTTAATCCCAACCTTCAAACCTGAGATGGCGCATGGACGATCCTTCGTTTTTAATTTCTTTAAGGGCATCTATACCAATCTTGATATGATCTGTTACATAATTTGCAGAGACACTGGTGTCACTTTTTTCAGTTTTTACACCTTCTGGAATCATAGGCTGATCAGTGACTAACAACAAGGCCCCAACAGGAATTTCATTGGTAAATCCTGTAGAAAAAATGGTGGCAGTTTCCATATCTATGGCCATTGCTCTACAAGTTCTTAAATAAGTTTTAAATGCCTCATCATGTTCCCAAACCCTTCTATTGGTCGTAAAAACTGTTCCAGTCCAATAATCTTTATTGTAATCTGCAATGGTAGACGAGACGGCACGTTGTAATTTAAATGCGGGCAAAGCAGGAACTTCAGGTGGCAAATAATCATTGGATGTACCTTCTCCCCGAATGCCTGCAATAGGAAGGATCAAGTCACCTATGTTATTTTTCTTTTTTAAGCCACCACATTTTCCTAAAAACAAAACAGCTTTAGGTCTAATGGCACTGAGTAAATCCATAATTGTTGCAGCGTTTGCAGATCCCATACCAAAGTTTATGATGCTGACTCCATCAAAAGTAGCATTACTCATGGGTCTGTCTTCTCCTTGAATTTCAGCGCCTGTAAGTTTACAAAATCGGTAAACATAATCAGAAAAATTGGTCAATAAAATATATTTTCCAAAATCTTCTAATGCTGTTCCTGTATATCGGGGCAACCAATTGGATACAATTTCTTCTTTTGTTATCATTATTTTTTCTCCTTATTGAAATTGGAGCAATATAATAACTCTTTTCTCATTCAGTTTCATGTAATTTATCTTATTATGACTGACAAATACAAGTCGAAGCTTTGGTTATATGTTTGGTATTTTTTGTTCTAATTGAGTTAAAAGCACTATTTATCCAAGCATTAATATGCGTGAACTATTTGTTTGGTAAATATTTGATGGGATTAACAGGTTGGCCATTTTTCCTAATTTCAAAATGCAATAAAGGTTTTCCATCGTTGCCTTTTCCTGACTTAGCTATTTCTTGGCCTTGAGTCACTGTCTGACCTTCTTTTACAAATCGCGTCGAGTTATGGGCATAGGCGCTGAGTAAATTATTGCTGTGTTTTATAATGATTAACTCGCCATATCCACGCAGTCCATCACCACTATAAACTACAGTACCATTATTGCTTGCAAGAACTGATTGGCCTAAACTTACCGCTATCTTAATGCCTTTTCTAGAAGTATCTGATGCTGAAAAAGAGCTGAGTAATCGTCCATTAACTGGCCACATCCACTGGCTTTTAGAAGCCGGCGTAGGTTGCGTTGCTTTTTTTACAACGGCTTTTTTTGGTGGTGGTTTTTTAACAGGTGGCTTAACTGTAGACTTTACTATTGGCTTTGGTTTTGTTTGAGTTGGTTGCGTCTTGACCGAAGGTTTAGTGGCAGGAGGTTTAGTCACATGTGATTGTGGTTTTTTACTGGGTTGGTAAGCTTTGGTTTTGACGGGAGAAGTTTTTGCAACGGTGTCGGTTTTCTTTGCTTTAAGAACTGTTACTCGGCCTTTCAGTTTTATTTTTTGGCCTGGGTATATTTTATAAGGCGCTTTGATATTATTGAGTATAGCTAATTTTTTATAATCAACGTTATTTGCAAATCCTATTGAATATAAAGTATCTCCTTTTTTTACTTTAACATGGTCTTTCTTATAACTGCGGTTTTTATTTTTATTCGTGTATTGTTTACTCTTTGATTTAGACAGATCCTTCACTGGTGCCGCTTTGTGCTTAGAGCAGGATTGTAAATAAAACAATGAAATAATGAGGCACAGCAGAATTTTTTGCAATCGATTCATTTTCGAATAATCCCTTCTAAAAAAGGCACAAACATCACTGCATCAAGTCTTTCAGATTCAAAACCATCATATGTTTTTGTTATCTTTATTAAATTTTGACTCTTGCTATCGCCAACAGGTAATAACATAATTCCCGATGGTTTTAGTTGGCCCAATAATCCTTCTGGTATTTTTTCAGCAGCCGCAGTTCCAATAATCAAATCATAAGGTCCTTCATTTGCCCAACCATCAAATCCATCACCTGTTTTTGTTCTTACATTTCTATAACCTAATTTAACAAATCTGCGTCTGGCTGTTCTGGTGAGATTATCAATGCGCTCCACACTAAAGACTTCATCAACCAATTGTCCTAATATCGCAGCTTGATAACCAGAACCGGTTCCAATTTCTAATATCTTTTTCGGTTGATAAGACAGAACAATTTCAGTCATTTTTGCCACAACCCAAGGCTGAGATATGGTTTGACCATGTTTAATTGGAAGTGCAGTATCTTCATAAGCTTTATGTGCCATGGCTTCATCCATAAATAAATGCCGAGGCACATTTGCCATCGCTGTCAATACTCTTTCATCAATAATACCTTTAGAGCGCAATCGATCAATCATTCGATTTCGCGTTCTTTGAGAAGTCATACCGATACCAAGAGCAGAATTCATTAAATATTTTCACTCCATGTTTTTAATGAATCAATGTCACTGTGCCTTGTCATATCAACTTGCATAGGAGTCATTGAAACATACCCGTTTTTTACTGCATGAAAATCTGTGCCCTCTCCTGCATCCGCTTCTGGGCCAGCAGCACCAATCCAAAATATTTTACGGCCTCGTGGGTCTGTACTTTGAACCGTGTTTTCTGCTTTGTGGCGATTTCCAAATCGGGTGATTTTTATGCCTTTAACTTCATCAATAGGAAGATTAGGAATGTTAATATTTAATATAGTATCTTGAGGTAATGGATTGTTTAAGAGGTTTTGTATGATTTTTTTTATATAAAATTGAGCAGTTTGAAAATAACGTTGTTTATTTTGGCCATGCTTTGTAACCAATGAAAAAGCAATAGCAGGCAAACCTAAATAGCGTCCTTCGATTGCAGCAGCAACTGTGCCTGAGTATAAAACATCATCACCTAAATTTGCAGCATTATTAATCCCAGAAATCACCATGTCTGGTTCTTCACCCATTAAACCAGTTAAAGCCATATGAACACAATCAGTCGGTGTTCCATCTACAGAGAATCTATTCGACTCCACTTTATGAATTCTAATTGGACGATCTAACGTTAATGAATTGCTTGCGCCAGATCGGTCTCTACTGGGAGCATAAACTGTAACTTCACCCAGTTCTGATAAAGTTGCTGACAAAGCTTTAATGCCTGTGGCATTGACGCCATCATCGTTACTGACTAAAAAGTGCATGATCATTTGAATATTAAAGGTTAATTTTGCCATTTAATTAACAAATCAGCAACTCTATATATAAATTCTCGTATTAAATTTATAGGTCATACTGTATTTTTTTTGTTTTAATGGGGATTAACTATTTATCATTTACATAGTAGCTACCTTAGCTAGTCTAATAAGACTGATTTGATTCTATTACAAGTTCTTTTATGATATATTTTTCACTCATTTCAAAAAGGGGCATTTTAAGTGAACAAAAATTTAAGAATAAATTGTATAATCATCTTTCTATTTTTTATCCAAGCTTGCAGCGATAAGCCAACTCAAGAACCAAAAACTGAAGCCAAAATAATCACACCTATACAGGAAATTGTTGAGGTTCAAGAAACAAAATTCAAACAATACAGCGCCGAAGATTTTTTCAAAACAACTTCTGTATTTGGCTCATCAATCAACCATGATGCTTCAGCAGTATTAATGAGCAGCGATGAATCGGGCATTTTTAATGTCTATAAGATGTCTCTTGATGGCACTCCCGCACAAGCGCTCACTGAATCCACACAAGATTCAGTTTTTGCTGAAAGTTGGTTTCCAAAAGATGATAGAATTCTATTTTCAGGAGATAAAGGTGGTAACGAAGAAGATCATTTATACGTCAGAGAGCTTGATGGAACCCTCAAAGATTTAACACCAGGAGAAGGTTTAAAAGCGAGCTTTATTGGCTGGCATGATAATGACAATGAATTTTATGTAGCTACAAATGAACGCGACCCAAAGTTTTTTGACTTATATATTTATCAAACAAAAGATTATTCTAGGGAATTGCTTTTTCAAAATAATGATGGCTATGCAATCAGTGAAATCAGTCCAAATGGACAGTGGTTAGCATTAACTAAAACCAATAGCAATGCCGATAGCAACATCTTTCTGATCGATTTAACTTCTGAATCCAAAGAAGCTTTACTCATTACTGAGCATGAAGGTGACGTTGCTCATAATGTCTATACTTTCACTAAAGACAGCGATTGCTTAATCTACGCCACCAATGAATTTGGTGAATTCAATCAAGCATGGACCTATGTTATTGACACAAAAGAGAAGAAACTCAATTACAAATCTGATTGGGATGTGAGCTTTACCTATTTCTCAAAAGATGGCCGTTATCAAGTCACAGGTGTGAATGATGATGCACAGACAAAACTCGATATTCTTGATACACAAAACAACACCAAAATTAACTTACCAGAAATGCCATCAGGTGATTTAAGAGGCGTTAATTTTTCAAAA
>JBGCFT010000024.1:0-5568 GCA_045107085.1 Marinicellaceae bacterium
GATTTTGTTAAAGATTTTGCCTTACAAGGAGGAAAAGTGGCGCTATTTTGTTTATAACAGCCGCAATGATGAAGTTTTACGAATTGATTCAATTGGGCATGCTTGCCTCCAATTACCCAATGACCATGGAATTATTTTTCCCGGCGGTTTCTATTTACAAAGTGGCGAATCTAAAGTTTTTGCAGAAGATGTGACGGGTTTAAAATTCAAAAGAAAATGGCATTCACCCAATGCTGAAGATGTTTTGTATGTTTTTTATGAACACTTAGAGGGACGACTGGTTTTATATTCTTACAACATGATTCGAAAAGAGCTACAAAGTCCTATTTTTGGACACGGTTATTCACTATTTGATGATGGTAAAATGATTATCTTTAGATCAGAATCAACCGATCCGTCTCGAATTCATCCGATGCAAATTTGGCAAACACCTTATACTAGTGAAGAATATTCCGCTGCTCAAACCATAGAAAAATCGGTATTAAGTACCATAGGCAATGCAGAATTAGTGCAGGGTATTTCTGAACTTTATGGCATTGCCAAGCTTATCAGTGAACAACAACCCAGTGTTTTGGTATATGAAGATTTAATTAAGACTATCCAAAGGGTACAAGATGGTTATTATTGGTTAGAAAATGAAGAGTTAGGTAATTTTAATACACATTTAAAAAAAATTGGTGATACCTCCGAATTGGTCTTAGATGAATTTGAAAAGGTCACAACCATTAATAAAGAATCAGCCAAACTTCTCAAACAAGCAGAAGATGAGCTAAAACAGTTGTTGCGTGAAATTCAAGTATCAAATTGGGATACACCACGTCCATTTGTTGATGCGCTATTAAAATTAAAACAACAAAAAGGACATTTACTCTCCCTGAGGGAATATCGCTATATTGATTTATCCGTATTAGATGATTTAAGTGTCAAAGTCGATCAAGAAATAGAAAATTTTGGTAAAAAAACAGTGTCTTTTTTATCAAAAAAACAAGCCATGCAGCATTATGAACAAATTGTGGAATCAGTTCATGACAAAATTGCTGAGATTAAAACCGTTAAAGACTTAAAACCATTGACGGTTGAATTGGATGAAATGAGTTTAGGTCTAGATGCGCTTTCTGAGGTTATTAATGGATTAGAAATAGATGACACGCTTCAAAAAACAGCCATACTTGAATCGGTTTCAGTCATCTACAGCCGTATTAATCAAACCAAAGCCCATGCTAAACTTTCTATTAAAGAGCTCTCTGCTACAGAGTCTGTGGCTGAATTTGGTGCCCAATTGGCGGTATTATCACAAAGTATTACCAGTGGTGTGGCCTTGGCAGATACACCAGATGGATGCGATGATCAATTGGCACGATTATTAGTGCAACTTGAAGAACTAGAAAGTAATTTTAGTGACAATGAAAGTTTCCTTGATGAAATTCTAAGCAAGCGCGATGAATTACATGAAACTTTCGAAAACAAGAAACAATCACTAGTTGAACAACGTCAGCGCAAAGCTGAAAGTGTTCAATCAGCGGCTAATAGAGTGCTCAAAAGTATTGAAAGAAGATCGTTAAAATTTACAGATAACGATCAATTAAATACCTACTATTCTTCTGATCCAATTGTTCATAAAGTAGCAGAATTAGTCAGTCAATTACGAGAATTAGACGATAATGTTAAAGCTGATGATGTTGAGGCGAAGCTTAAAGGAGTTCGTGAGCAAGCCATTCGCAGCCTAAGAGATAAAAAAGACATTTTTGAAGATGGTGGAAACACCATTAATTTGGGCAAGCACAAATTCAGTGTCAATACTCAGCCTTTGGACCTTACCATATTACCAAAAGATGAACGATTGGTTTTTCATTTGTCAGGCACAGAATATTATGAGAGTGTAGAGAATGAAAGTTTACATGAATACAAGGCGTTTTGGCAACAAACACTCTCCTCGGAAAATAGGCAAATTTACCGAGCTGAATACCTTGCTTTCTCAATTTTTAATGATGGATTATTAGGTCTTAACGGATTGAATGGTGAGCTTTTAGCAAAACAATCCGATCAAGAGTTGGCCCAAACAGTCAAGGAATATGCCAGCCCCAGATATCAAGAAGGTTATGAAAAGGGTGTCCACGATCATGATGCAACTAAAATATTAAAAGAAATATTAAAGATATATAGCCATTCACCATTGATGGTATTTAATCCAACTGCCCGTGCAATGGCAAACTTCTATTGGTTAAATAATAAGCATACTAGTGATATGTCTCATTTCAAGAATCAATCTCAAACAGCACAAAAAATAATCAATGCTTTTGGTAACAGATTGATGCAAGAAGATTTGTGCTGTTCAATCAGTTCAGCCATGGCTGATTATTACACCACTATTTCTTTAGAGATATCTGTTGAGGATTTAACTGCAGCATCGCATTATTTGTTTGCCTTTTTGTCATCGAATAATGCCGATAAAATGCAAATCACTGCCACAGCCAGTCAATTGGTCAAAGAAATGACTAACTATTTGGAATCCATTTCTGAAGACAAAGAATTATTCCAAAAAGTAAAGGAACTAGAGAAAACTCCAAAAGAGCAATTTAAGTTGATTGAATATTGGTTAAGTGGTTTTGTCAGTCATGGAATTGAAAAAGAGCAACAAAAAATAGCTTTGCGTTATATAAACGAAGCCATCGTTTACATGTTGTGCGATGATAAAAGTGCTTATAACAAACAAGTCAACTCTCTGCACTGTGAAGTAGACCAATTATTGGGTGAACATGCCAATATATCAGATAGAAAAATGGAATTTGAATTTGATGAATTTATTCAGAGATTATCTGATTATAATGATAATTTAAGACCTCAATACAAAGACTATAGAGACACAAAGCAACAAGTAATGCAGCAACAAAAAAGTACCATGGCATTAGAGAGTTTCAAAGCGCGACCTTTGGCATCATTTGTTCGCAATAAGTTAATCAACGAGTCATATTTACCACTTATTGGTGACAACTTGGCCAAGCAAATGGGCGCATTAGGGCAAAATAAACGCAGTGATTTGATGGGTTTATTGATGCTCATATCTCCACCCGGATACGGTAAAACCACATTAATGGAATATGTCGCCAACAGATTGGGCTTAAATTTTATGAAGATTAATTGTCCTTCTTTGGGCCATGATGTTAAATCGCTAGATCCAAGTAATGCACCCAATGCAACAGCAAAACAAGAGTTAGATAAACTCAATTTAGCATTAGAAATGGGCAACAATGTGATGTTATATTTGGATGATATTCAGCACACACATGCCGAATTTTTGCAGAAATTTATTTCTCTTTGTGATGGCACCAGAAAAATTGAAGGTGTATGGAAAGACCAAAGTAAAACCTATGATTTAAGAGGCAAAAAGTTTTGTGTCATTATGGCAGGTAATCCTTATACAGAGTCAGGTGAAGTATTTAAAGTGCCAGATATGTTAGCCAATCGTGCCGATATTTATAACTTGGGTGATGTCCTAAGTGGCCAAAAAGATATTTTTGCCATGAGTTATATAGAAAACTCTCTGACATCAAATGCTGTTTTGGCGCCTTTGGCTTTACGAGACTTGAATGATTTATACTTATTGATGGAAAAAGCGCAAGGCAAGCAGGTTACTGTGACAGATTTGTCTCACAGTTATGCCAGCAGCGAGATTAATGAAATCACCACAGTTTTACAAAGATTATTCAGCATTCAGTCAGTGATTTTAAAAGTCAACCAAGCTTACATTCAATCAGCAGCCATGGATGACAGATACCGTGAGGAACCGCCCTTCAAATTGCAAGGCAGTTACAGAAATATGAACAAACTGGCGGAAAAAGTTGTTGCCATTATGGATGATAATGAATTAAAAGCCCTAATTGATGACCATTACATTGGCGAAGCGCAATTGTTGACCACAGGCGCAGAAGCCAATTTACTTAAACTCAAAGACATAAGAGGGCAATTGAATGCAGAAGAAAGTCAGCGCTGGGAAGTCATTAAATCTGAATTCAAAGTGCGCAATGCCTTGGCAGGCGATGATGCAGATGGTGCCACAAAAGTAGCCAGCCAAATTGCTGGATTAAAAAATTCATTAAGTGAATTCGGCTCGTTGATTGTCAGTGGTCATCAAACCTCAACGGATGAAAACAATAAGAGCCTTAAAGCGCTAACAAAACACATGTCTGATGCCATTAATGCCCTTAAATTAGAAGTTTCAGTCAGCAATGAACCTTTGCCTGGTCTCGATGCGGCATTGGTTTCTTTATCTGAAACCATGGAAACGGCATTTATTCCAATTGTCGTGACCATGAATAAAAAGCTCAGCATTAATAATGAAGTTTTAGAGCAAGTGACTGATTTGAGTAATAAAATTAGGAAATTAGGCGAAAGAAAGACCACCAGAACAGTCAAAAAGGTCAGCAGTCAAAGCTCAAAAGTTAAATCAGTTGCAAAAAAGACCAATCAAAAGCCATCTAAAAATGGTTTAAAGAAAGAGACATGAGTTAATTGATGGCAGCGGCTTTTGTGATAGTGCAATGATGTGTTGGAGCGCAATTGAAAAAATTGACAGATTGTACTCAAAGTTGAATGCATTGGACTGTCTTAATAATTAGGTTACCAACATATCTATAAAACCTATGATGGTTTTGGAGTAAATATTGAATAAAAGTATTTATTTTAAATAGAAAAATACCAATCAAAAATCCGCACCTTATTTTGTTAAGGTGCGGTCTTCTTTATTTATATTAACAGTGAATCTAATAAATTAAAAGTTATCCTGTTAATCATTTAATACCGCATTATTTTGACGGGGTATAAGGTGAAAGAGCTTTTGTCTACCATTGAGGTAGTTAACCGATTCACCATCAAAAAAGGCATCTTCTTCTAGCATGATGCGGATTTCTTTGTCCCATTGCTCAATATATGTCGCTGCATTGAGTTCAATTGCGTAGGCAGTATTGGCATGCAATGGATGGTCACCTGTATTTGGTACACCTTCTTGTGAATCCCACATCCCAAGAGTTGTTCCAGCAGCATGACCATAATAACCAATAGGATGTGTATAAATTGAAGGTTTAATGCCCTCGTTAATGGCTTGTTTACGGGACAGAGCAAGCACCTCGTTGCCGGTGCGGCCCACTTTAAAATTAGCTGTGAAAATATCTTGTAATCTATTGGCATTTTTTAAGGCCGTATTCAGATATTCAGGGGCTTCTTTTTCCCCAGGTTTAAGTACATAAGCGTGTTGCTGTGTGTCTGTGTTTAAACGCAAATAGCTGATACCAAAATCAACGTGCACTAAATCACCGGGTTGAATGATATTTTGTTCGGGTCTTTTGTCGAATGTTCGTAAATGATCAAAGTCCTCTTTATCAGCCCTTTGAATAGAAACAGAAGGGTGAAACCATGTGCTTAATTTTAATGATTTAACTTTTTCTCTGTACCACCAGACTAAATCTTCGGTAGAAGTCACTCCCGGTTGAATGGCTTTTTCTGATAAACCTTCTGCTAAGATATGGTGTGCGATATTAACAATTTGTGGGTAGATTGCCATTTCAGCTTGAG
>JBGCFT010000240.1:0-11513 GCA_045107085.1 Marinicellaceae bacterium
CACAGTGACATGTTTTCTTTGGCAATTATTGCCTATGAACTTATCACAGGTTACCATCCTTTTAAACATGAAACCCAGCACGAACGTGAACAAAATCTGATATCTGGCAAAATCATGCGTGTGACACAACGCACAGATGAAGAAGAAGCCATATTGCCAGCATTAGCAAAAATACCCTCAGGAAAATTACAAGGTGATTTAGAAAACATATTGCTCAAAGCCTTGTCTGTTGACCCAAACAAAAGATACGAATCGGTTCGGGAGTTTGCTGATGATTTATTAAATTTTATTAAAAACAAACCGGTAACAGCCAGAAAACCCAGTTTACTTTACAATTTAAAAAAATGGACTCAAAGAAATAAAGCTTTTGCGGCTTTATCACTTTTTACATTATTTTCATTAATCTTTGCCACAGTATATTCAATCAACAAGGCCAACCTGGCATTAAAACAACAAATGATTGCAGAGTTTGAATCTGAAAAAGCAATGCAAGTATCTGGCTTTTTGAAAAACATTTTTAACAATGCTGTGCCCGAAATCGCCAAGAAAGAAATCACTGCTCAAGATTTATTAATGCAAGCATTGGATAATGTAGAAAAAAATCATTTTACTAATCAAGAATCCAAGTTTGAACTTTTAGCATTAATCCATGATAATTTAGTCACTATTGGCAAATACCAAGATTCATTTGAACACGTAAATAATCATTACGCTGAATGTGTTTTAGCATTAAATGAATCCAATAATAATTGCCAAATGCTCTTAATTGTAAAAGGTCGTGTTTTAAAATATAGAGAAGACTATCCCAGTGCGCTTGAAATATTTAAAAAAGCAGAAAATATTTATTATCGACACACTAAAAATGAAAAAAGTGAAATAATTGAAATCAATGCCTTAATAAGTAATGTCTATAGAAACCTAGTTGATCATGACAAGGCCAATGAATACAGCACAAAATCTGTCAACATTGAGTTAAAATCAGATGAACCCGATTTTCGCAACATACACGATATACTTCATAACCAAGTCAATGGATATGCCATAACTAGAGAGTTTGAAAATGGCAAGCGAATTATTGAACAAATTCCTACCTATCTTGCCATGTATCCAGAAGATGAAAAACCCATGAAAATGGTCAGTTATTATGGTCAGCTAGGCTTTTTTTATTCAAAGTTTTACCAATCACGATTATCTTTTGAAAACAGACTCAAAAGTATTCAAATCTTAGAAGAAAATTTTGAATTATTACCACAAAGATATGGATGGCATGCATTTGCTGCTGGCAGTGCAGCCGTAGCAGCGGGAGAACTAAAAATAGCTGAAGAACTATACTCAAAAGCCAAGGATTTTTACTTAAATAACGTTGAAGAAAATGAAATGTATTTATATCGGATTGGTGTTAGAAGAATATTAATGCACATCATGTCTGATAATGCCAATGCAGCGATAAAAGAATACCAAGAGATTGAAAAAATATTCACAAAAAATCCTTCTGTCTTAAGGAATTTTGATGGCAAGCATAAAATAGTGACATTTTATGTAGACCTGCAAAGCAAGCCAAAAGAGTTTCTAGAACCTAGTATCAAAGAACTACATGATTTCTTATCGATAAAATTTGATGTAGAACCAAGCTATTTAGTCAGATGGTTAGTCATGAATGCGTTTTATGCTAAAAAATTTAATGACCAAGAATTAGTCAATGAATCCATTAATCGATTAAACAAAATACTTGAAAATTATCCAGAAGGGTTTATTGGAACTAAAAACTTAATAAATTATTTCAATTCTTACTAAGTTTTAAATGATAAATAAAGTGCTTAATAATCAGGTAATTGCGATTTAACAAATGCTCTGGCTGTTCTTAGTTCTCTTTTAATTGTGCTTTCTGATGTGTTAAAACATTCAGCCAAATCAGAAATCGTAAGTCCACCATAAAATTTCATGGCTAACATTTGTTCCAGTTCTTTGTCAAATTCTGCCAATTTTTTCATGGCTTTATCCATGTCTAATATATGGCTCAACTCATATTCTTGTTTATTATCGCTCATTGAAATACCAGTCATGGTAACTTTTTGTAGATGTCCTCCTCTGATTTGAGCGTTTTTGTGTCTGGCATAATCAATGATTAAATCGCGCATAATTTTTGACATAAGAGCATAAAAATGCCCACGTGAAGCAAAGGTATGAGATTTTTTATTGTAGAACTTTATTACGGACTCATTGACCACAGCGCTGGTATCCAATGTGGCGTGTCTTTTATTTTTATTCAAAGCTGAGCGGGCAAGTTTAACCAATTCATCATAAACTTCAGGCACTATATTTTCCATTCCTGAATTATTGATGATTTGGGTTAAATGTTCATTCATTCTCAATATATTAATTCAAAAAAGCCTTCTTGTCTATGACTCAATTTATATTCATTCGAACCCCGAACTAAAAATAATATCCCAACGATTATTGGATAAGTAATAGATGGCATTAAGTAGAATTTGAAAATTATTACCAGAAAAAGCATGAGGTTGATACTCACCAGGTTGGTACATAAAAACTTCAGAAAGCCAATTATCGCAATATTTCGTATAACCTAATAAATGTTGATTGCCATTGTTGACATAATCACTTTCAAAGAGTATTTTTTTATTACAATTTTCTGAGTCTTCAAACAGTTCTGTATTTGGGTAACGCTCATCAGGGGTGTTATTAAATGCAGGATAAATGCTTTCATCTATCCCATTCTTGGTATTTTCATAGGCAATTTGTAATGGATAATTGATGTTATTAGATCCAATAAAATGTTCACCTCCAACAAAAATCACATCTTGGCCATTCTTCGTATCCCAAGGAACAGAACCCGTGGCCTGTGCTCCGAACAAATTTTGTATCGATTGTTTTCCTTGTCCTAAATAGATACCATGATGAAAAGCAATCACTCCGCCACCATTAATTAGAAAAAATTCAACAGCATTAACAAATTCTTCTTGTCTTTGTTGAGCATTATTGCCATTACTTGGATTCCTGTGTGCAAAATATATTAAGATATCATAAAACATAGGATCAGTATTGAGATGCAATAATTCAACTGTGGCTTGTTCTAATTGATCAGTTGAGAACTCAGAAATAGCAGATGTATTGAGTGAACTTGTACTTGCCAATGCTTGTGAAATATCTCCAGGTTGAGTTAATTCCTCATCTGTTAAGTTATGAGGATTGACTTCATCTGAAACGATAAGTACTCTGAGAGCATTGTGAGACGGCAAAGTTTGCGCTTTAGTGTCTTCAGAAAACAAAACACACAATAATAAGTATAAAAATAAAATCATACTTCCATACTGTCATGTTGATTAACTATCATCAATATGAATTTTTTTAAGAAATACAATCTGTGAACCAGTTAACTTTAAATGTACTTAAAACTTCAGTTTATAGCCCAATGACTGTGTTAAAATACTCATCCAATGAATAATCAAATTACACAAATTTTATCGGCAAAAGTAAATGGACGCGATACTTTGGACCAAGTTTTTAATTTAATGTACCCTGAAATTAAAAAACTGGCCAATTCGCAATTGGCACGATTAAATACAGGCCAAACCATTACACCAACCGTATTGGTTAATGAATGCTATATGAAATTATCCAAGCCTGATAATTTGTCATTTGAAAACCGAAAACACTTTATTTGTACTGTAGCAAAATGTATGCGTCAATTTTTAGTCGATAAAGTCAGAAAAAATATGCGCCTTAAACGAGCGGCTGAAATCAGCCAAGAACCCATCACTCAAATAATGGGTGCACAAGATGTTGATTTTAAATTATTAGAAATAGATGAGATTCTCACAAAATTAGAATTGGTTGATCCGGATATGGCTGAATTGGCTGAATTGCGTTTTTTTTCAGGGCACAGCCTTCAAGAAATTGCTGATATCAAACAAGTCTCTAAACGCACTATCATTCGAAAGTGGAATATGACAAAATCATTTATCATCACGATGAGCCAAGGAAATCAAGAGAAAAGTAACAATGAGCAATGACAGTTCAATCCAAAACTGGAAAGATGCAAAAGAATTATTTGAACAATACCTAGATCAACCAAAAAGCCAGTCTTTACAAAAAGTTCATGCAGATGACAGCATATCAGCCCCAGTTAAAGCCATACTTATTAATTTAATTAATTCTCAATCTGAAGAAGACACCATTATTGATCACGCTGATTTGTCTTTTTTTTCCTCATTAGAGGATGCAACCGAAGACCTTTCTGGAAAAAGTATCGATGGCTACCAATTAATTGAGCGCATCGGGCAAGGAGGCATGTCCAATGTTTACAAAGCCAAGCGCAAAGGCAATGATATTCAAAAATTTGTGGCTTTAAAACTTTTGACATCGGTAGAAAGTCAACTTTCAGAAACATTAAAACTACTGTTCGAAAGGGAGCAAATGACCCTTTCTAAACTCAATCATCCACATATTATTTCATTTCATCACGGAGGAATTTCAAACAGCAACATACCTTACTTGATAATGGATTATATTGAGAATGCCAAAACCATAAATGAATATGTTGAAGATAACGCATTAGATAATCATGATATAGTTGTATTGGTCAAAAAAGTAGCTGATGCGATCAATTATGCCCATCAAAATTTAATCATTCACAAAGACATTAAGCCTAATAATGTACTAATTGATGAATTAGGCATGCCTAAAGTTGTTGATTTTGGTATTGCATCCTTTGATAATTTTGACACTGATAAGCAATTGTCTGCTTTTATTTTTACACCTGATTATGCCTCTCCTGAACAAATCCGAAACCAAGATATAACTGCCAATAGTGATATTTTTTCTCTGGCTGCTTTGTTGCTAGAATTATTAATCAAAAAAAAGCCACTACCTGAATATCAAGGTAAAACAATCAATAATTCAGAATACAGTAATCACCTGAGTCAATTACTGAAAGCACATAATTTACCACATGATTTACACTGTATTATATCAAAAGCGCTAGAACCAGAAAAAGGTGATAGATATCAATCGATGTTAGGCTTTGTGACAGATTTAGACCGATTTCTGAATAAAAAACCCATAACAGCCAGGAATCAATCTCATTTCTACGTTTTTTCTAAATACATACAAAGAAACCCTGGTTTTTCATTGGCCATATTGGCCTTTATTATTTCTGCAATTATTGGAATAAATACAACAATTAATCAAAAAAACAAAGCCATTTTAGAGGCCTTGAAAGCACAACAAGTCACTGACTTTCTGATAGATTCGATTCAAGTGAATGATCCAGACATCAATCAAGGAAAAGAAGTATCGGTCAAAGAGTTATTGCTTAATGCTAAAATCAACATTCAACAAACATCGCTTGAAGATAAAGTGTTATCAACGGCACTTGAACAGACCATTGGCAATGCCTTAGCAAAAATTGGTCAATATCAAGATGCCGAATCCTTACTCAAACAAGCCATAGCGACAGAAAGCAACAATTTTGATGCCAATATTTCATTAGCGCAATTGTACTTTAAACAACATTATTATGACAAAACAAGTGAACTGTTAAGTTTTCTTTCCTCGAACAAAAAACGACTGACACAAAATCAAAATATTCTTTTTAAGCAATTAGAAGCAGACTTGCTATTTCATCAGGGCAACTTTACGAAAGCAGAAGCCGTAATTAAGTCCATTATTGATAGTCCTAAAATCAGTGATAAGCAACTCATTGATAGCCAATTATTATTGGCAAGATTTATCAATGAACAAGGTGACTCACAAAAATCCATAGAAATCTTATATGAAGCATTAAGCCTGAGCCATAAAGTTTTTACAGAAACTTCAACAAGCAGTACCAATATATTGTATCAAATAGCCAATGTATACTCTGATATGAGTCCACTTCCAGAGGATAAGCTACACAAAGTCTATCAACAAACCATTAATAATCAAAGGACTATTTTTGGTGATAATCACCCGTATTTATCTAAAACCTACTTAAGATATGGTTTTGCATTAAAAATTTTTGGAGAATATGATAGTTCTCGACAATATGCTAATAAAGCCATGAAGATTGCTTTGTCAAATTTTGGTGAAAACCACATGATGACTGCAAGAGTTAACATATTGATTTCTCAGCTAAACTTATTAGAAAACAATATCAGTCAGGCGATTGAACAATTAGAAAAAGTGGTCGAAGTACATGAACAACATTATGGAGTGAACCATTTTGAAACAAATCAGACAAAAACCACATTGGCTGGCTATTATTTAAAATCAAACATGGGTGAAAAAGCACTGGCAATGCTGATGCCTTTACATGAATCATTAGTACAACAACTTGGTGAAACCAATAAAGCTGCAATTTACGCCAAAATGAACATTTTAAAAGCACAAAACATGAATGGTAATCACACTTATTCTATTCAAGAAGGTAAAAAACTATTAAATTTGAGCAAGCTTAATCTCGGTGATGAAGCCATTTTATCAGTTGGTGTTCAAATGGTTCTGGCAGAAAGTTATTTCAATGAAAACGAGTTCGATCACACCGTTGCGCTATGCGAAGAATTGTTGACTTTTAGTTTGGTTGAAAACAACATCAGATACAAACAAAAAGTGACTGATTTACGCGATAAAGCCTTAGAAAGCAAAAATGCCTGATTGTACTATTGCATTTCATCAGATTACCCCTATAACATGTACTTTCTTACAACATTAAAACATGAGAGCTCTTATTTGTTTGGTGTTTTTTCTGACCGCCTGTACTCAGAATGATGCCCCAGAAAACATAACACCTGTTAAAGACGAGAATCAGCCTGTTAAAACATTTACAATATTAGCGCTAGGTGATTCTTTGACAGAAGGTTTGGGCGTTAAAGAAACCAATAATTACCCAGCCATTCTTGCCAAAAACTTGCCTGATCACATAGAAGTTATCAATGCAGGATTGAGTGGTGAAACATCAACTGGTTTAAAGAGCCGTTTAAACTGGGTACTCAAACAAAAGCCTGATTTAACCATTCTCAATATTGGTGCAAACGATGCCATGCGTGGTTTACCTCTTGAGTTAACACAAAACAATATTGATGAAATTATTTCAACAATTATTGATGCAGATTCGGATGTCATATTAGCAGGAATGCAAATCTATAATAATTTGGGCAAAGACTATGTGACAGGTTTTGCAAGTATCTATCCTGGACTGGCAGAAAAATACCAATTACCACTTATTCCATTTTTTTTGGAAAATGTGGCTGGATTATCTCAATACAATCAAAATGATATGATTCATCCCAATGCTGCAGGCTATGAAATCATCGTAGAAAAAAATATCTTGCCTGTCGTCAACCAATACTTAAAGACTAAAAAACCATGACTCAATTACTTACTGCGAACAATATTCACAAATCATTTGCTCTTG
Organism: Marinicellaceae bacterium; assembly: GCA_045107085.1. Classification (GTDB taxonomy): domain Bacteria; phylum Pseudomonadota; class Gammaproteobacteria; order Xanthomonadales; family Marinicellaceae; genus NORP309. Next base: position 7,412 of record JBGCFT010000240.1, read on the forward strand.
AAAAAAAGGCCATCAATGTTCTACAAGATGTTTCTGTCGATATCAAACAAGGAGAGTTTGTGGCAATTATGGGTAAATCGGGCTCAGGAAAATCGACCTTGTTGAGTATTTTAGCTGGACTTGATCAACCAGATTCAGGAACTGTCATTTTAAATAACAGTGATTTAACACAATTGAACGAGGATCAATTGGCTTTAAAAAGACAGAGTGATATTAGTTTTGTTTTTCAATCTTTTCATCTAATACCTACACTCACAGTGGCAGAAAACATTGGTTTCCCATTAAAAATCAGTGGTCAATTTGATCAATTAAAAGTAGATGAGTTGTTATCAAAAGTTGAGCTCACACACAGACACAATTCTTTTCCTCATCAGTTATCTGGTGGAGAAAAACAAAGAACTGCCATAGCACGAGCATTGGTAAGTCAACCACAAATTTTATTTGCTGATGAACCCACTGGTAATTTAGATGAAAAAAATGCCAACAGCGTCATGCAATTATTAATTGATTTACAAAAAGAATACCAAACTGCATTGGTCATTGTGACGCATGATCCAGCGATAGCTAAACTCGCAAATCGTACCATTCATATAGTCGATGGTAAAATTCAGTGAACCCAATAGTTTATAGAGAATGGTTTGGAAATAAGCTCTATCCGATCTTATTTAGTTTATGTATTATTGTTTCTATGGGAGCTTTCCTGACTCTAGATGCCCTTCAACAATCAGTTGATGAGTATGTTAATGACAATCAGAAACAAATTGTTGGCGGTGATATTATCATCACTGATAACCAAGCTTTTTCAGACGAGATAAAAGCAAAAATAGCTGGAATTGATCAAAATTCAGTCGTTAATGAGTTCCAATTTAATGCCATTGCCTATAATAATGAAAGCTCTTTATTAACCCGCATTAAAGCAGTCAGCGACGCTTACCCATTATATGGTGAGTTAGTTTTAAAAAAGAATAACAAAACTTGGGAAACTGGAACTGTCTTAGTTGAGCAACAAGTACTCAGTAGCTTAAATGTAAAAATTGGTGATTCCATCCAAATTGGTGAAGCCACATTTATTATTCATGATGAAATTATTACTGAACCAGATCGCCCACTCACCGCTTTTGGATTTGGTGCCAGAGTCATAATGCATGCCAGTGATTTGCCTCAAACCGCATTAATGGGCCAAAAAAGTCGCATTAATTATAGGCTTGAAATCAAAATAGCTGAACCTGAAAAACAGATATTATTTAATGAATTAAAAGCCTTAACTCAAAATACAAAGGTATCAGTCAGAACAGCTGAGCAATCCAATACCAGCGTTTCAAATCTCAGTCAGAATTTTCTGGTTTTTTTGAAATTATTGGTCATTGCAGTGATAGTGCTTTCAGGAATAGGAATCATGAGTATTGTGAGGGCTTTTGTTTCCAGACAAAAAGACACCAACGCAATTCGTATAGCCATGGGTGAAAAAAGTACATCCGTGATCAATTCATACCGCCTTTTGTTCTCTATCATGGCGATCTTTTCAGTCATTATCGCCTTGGGATTGAGCTTATTTGTATTGTATTTAGGAGCAGATGCTTTTGCTGCTATCTTGCCCAACAACATCAATATAGGCATAGCTTGGATGAGCTTTGTCAAAGCCATTTGTGTGGCATTGGCATTAACATTATTGATGACTCATTTGTCATTAAAAAGTATCAAGCAAATTAAACCTGTGGCAGTTTTACACAAACATGAAACCAAGCAAAATCAATCTAAAACTCCATGGCTTTGGTTGTTGGCAGCAGCCATCGGAACATTGTTATTACTTTATTCTGAAATTGAAAATATCACACAAAGCCTACAAATATTTGTTGGCTTGATTGTTATTTGGTTTATATTTGCTTTATTGACTAAACTATTAATGGCTTTAATTAAACTGTTATTGGATAAAAAAATCATCAGGCAATGGATGGTTGTTTTAGCATTGCAAAATATTTTTAGAAAAGGCAATCAATCTAATTTATTTATTACTGCCTTATCCATGACAACAATGATTTTAGGCTCCATTACGATTTTAGACCACTCGATTCAACAACAACTCATTTCAACTTATCCAGAAGATGCGCCTAATTTCTTTTTACTGGATATTCAAATGGAACAGCAAGAAGAACTCAGTGAAATGTTTGGAGACAAGCTCACTTATTTTCCTGTGATTCGTGCTCGAATTGATTCAGTTAATGGTGTTGGTATCGATGTACTTAAAACCAAACTAGGACGTTATGATAACATCAGCCGTATGTTTAACCTCAGTTATGCCAATGACATAATGGACACTGAAAAAATGAAATCTAGTGTCAATGACAATGCATTATTTGCTGACACGCCTGATGGCATTGAGCCCATCTCTATTCTCAATAGTTTTGCTGAATTTTTACAAGTAGACTTAGGCGATCAGGTGGTTTTTAATGTGCAAGGCATTAAAATCAAAACCCAAATTACCAGTATCCGAGAACGTTTAAAACGTGGTCCCAGTCCATTTTTCTATTTTCTGTTCAAACCTGAAGCCATGGAAGAAGCTCCGCAAATTCGATTTGCTACAGCCATAGTTGAAGACGATCAACGGGTGATTATGCAAACTAAAATTGCCCAACAGTTTCCAGGTATCACAACTTTAGATGGCGGCAATATTGCCATTAAACTTAAGGGCTTTGTCGATCAGCTAAAACAATTGGTTCAAATTTTCACAGCATTGAGTTTATTTGCTGGCTTGTTAATCTTTGCAACCTCTCTTGTTTCAACATCACAAGACAGGCTAAGAGAAAGTTTTTATTACCGAATGATGGGTATGCAAGCCAGAGATTTACTCAAATTGACTGTCATTGAATTTATTGCTTTGGGATTATTTGCCTTTAATTTAGGAGTCACCATTGCGGTCATTATTTCTGCTCTGATTACCAAATTTTGGTTTAATTTAAGCTTTATTTTTCCATGGGAATTATTCTTATATTCAAGTCTCGTTTTAATACTTATCTTATTAATCATCAGTCTTATGTATAACCAATATGTTAAAAAGTCTAATGTAAATGATTATTTAAAGAGTGTTTAACTTTCTATTTACTATGAGCGAAAAATGAGTTAACTTGATATGTGTCTCATAGTTAAAAGTTGAATTTCGATGAAGAAAAGTATGCTAGTCCTGTTAATGCTGTTTACTTTTAGATCAATAGCACAAGAACCCATTATCATTCTGGGTACAGATAATCCATTAAGCGAAGTCATAGTCAAAATTGACTTATTAAGAGTCTGTTCCAATCCAACGAATAACGTTCCTAATTATTTTGTAGAAAAAGATGGGAACACCATTAATCTACGAATTTCATTTTACCAATTGCCTAATACTGTGTTATGTGATCCTCTGCCTCCGTGGGTCACCAGTTATTTAGATGCCAATTTAGGCCAATTAGAACCGGGTGAATATGAGTTAAACATCTTTTTAGTTCCTTCAAATGAAAGTGTTATAACTGGAACTCCAGTAAATTTTGGGCCATTTCTTAATCCTGTTTTTTTTCAGGTATTAAACCTAAAATCTATCCCAACATTAAGTTCTTATGCCTTAATAATTTGTGCGTTAATGCTATTTTTTACTGGAATACTCATACTCAGAAAAGACAAAATCAATATAACTCAATGGTAAATATATTTATCAATTCTTAATAAAAATATTGCATGATAAGTATATATATAAATTAATTGACTAAGGAGTTGCTTTATGAACAAATTATTTCTCATTATAGCTATACTGTCAATGAGCTTAGTAGCCAATGCACAGAGCTTGAGAGACGCCAATGATAAAACCACCTATAATGTTGTTATCAATCATGAAGAACAATACAGCATATGGCCAAAAAATCGAGCTAACCCAAAAGGTTGGAAAAACATTGGTTTTTCTGGCACCAGAAACAAGTGCATAGCTCACATTGAAGAAATATGGACAGACATGAGACCAGGCACATTACAAAGGCTGATTCATAAAATGTTAACAAAAGCCAAAAACAATGAGTAGTTAAAAATTATACGAAAACCGTCTTTCTTTGTTTTTCATCAGCAATCGATACAAAGC
>JBGCFT010000241.1:0-22682 GCA_045107085.1 Marinicellaceae bacterium
CGTGGTAAATTTTGCGCTTCATCTATTATGACAACAGTGTTTTCACCTTCTGACCACGACTTTAAAAGATAATCATTTAGTTTATCAACCATGCTGTTAAGTTTGCCTTTTATTCCTCGAAGCGGTACTTTTAATTCTTTACAAATATATTCTAATAATTCGATTGGAGTAATGGTTGGGTTAAGAATTAAGGCAATGTTTGTTTTTTCTGGGATTTGTTCTAACAAAAGTCGACTGATTGTGGTTTTGCCTGTGCCCACTTCTCCAGTTAATTGAACAAACCCTGCACCTCCGCCTCGGGTTATTCCATAAACCAAATGCGCCAAGGATTCTTCGTGTTTTTTACTTAAAAACACAAATCTTGGATCAGGTGTTATAGAAAAGGGTGGTTCATCAAAACCAAAAAAATCTAGGTACATAAAAAGGATTTAGTCATACTGTAATAGTTTCGACAAGTTCGAAATGAAAAGTTCAATTATATAACATAAGGGTGTTAGAAACTATAGACTCAAGATTTTATATGAATAGTTAAAAGTAATGAACAGTTTATTTTTTGAATTATTTATCAGCCAATTGAACTGAATTGAAAAAGTTATCATTTTAGGTTTTTGATTTCATAATGAAATATTTTTATCTATATAGTGAAAGTGACTTCTGGCACTATAAAATCAATTATCTTTAAAACATAATGGTATCATATTGATATCACTTAAAATTAAGTGAGTCATTAAATTTTATTATTGTATAGGAGAATAGTTGTGATTACAGAAAAAAAAATTCAAGCCAGATCAGGCTTAACCATGTTATTTGTATTGTTAGGGCTGTTAGTACTTGATATTGTCTTAGTTGCCTTTGCAGGAAACAACCGCATTGTGCCACTCATGATTGTCAGTATTGTTTTGATCCCGGTTATATTGGTCATGTTTTTTGGTTTATTTATGGTACACCCTAACCAGTCTAAAGTATTGCAGCTATTTGGTAAATACGTTGGAACTGTAAAAGATACAGGATTAAGGTGGGCTAATCCATTCTATTCTAAAGTAGCAGTTTCAGTCAAAGTAAGAAATTTTGAAAGTGGCCAACTAAAAGTTAATGACAGTGCAGGTAATCCAATAGAAATAGCAACAGTCGTTGTTTGGAAAGTTGTTGATACGGCCGAGGCAATTTTTGAAGTAGATGATTACGAATCTTTTGTTCAAATTCAAACTGAAGCAGCTTTAAGAAATTTATCTTCAGCTCATCCTTATGAGTCTCATAATGGTGAAAAAATAACTTTAAGATCAAGCCCTCAAGAAATTTCAGAATTATTGCAAAAGGAAGTTCAAGACCGATTAGATAAAGCTGGCGTAAAAGTCATTGAGGCAAGAATAAGTCACTTGGCTTATGCCCAAGAAATAGCCGCCTCAATGCTGAAAAGACAACAGGCTCAAGCCATTGTTTCAGCCAGAACCCAAATTGTAGAAGGTGCGGTTGGTATGGTGGAAATAGCTTTAGAACAACTCAGTAAACGCAATGTTATTGAACTAGATAATGAACGAAAAGCGGCCATGGTTAGCAATCTATTGGTGGTGTTGTGTGGTGAGGAAAACGCACAACCCATTGTTAATTCAGGCAGTTTGTATTGATCAATGTCAAAAAAGAAATCATTTCCTCTAAGAATAAATGAAGATGTATTAAAAGCAGCCCAGCAATGGGCTGCTGATGATTTAAGAAGTGTCAACGCCCAATTAGAGTATATTATCCGTGAAGCTTTGTGGAAATCAGGCCGACTAAAAAAAGCTGAACCAAAACAAATCAGTGAAAAGTAACCATTGCCAATATAGTATTATTCTTCACTAATTTCTAATAAATCAGCATTGCCGCCTACTGCTGCAATATTATTGGTGATGGTTTTTTCTGTGACAAAACTCTCTAAGTAAGCTGGTCCACCAGCTTTTGGACCAGTGCCAGATAAACCCATGCCACCAAATGGATGAACACCAACAACAGCACCAATGGTACTGCGATTAATATAACAGTTGCCAACTCGAATACGAGAAGAAACATATTCAATGGTTTCATTGATGCGCGAATGGATGCCAAAAGTTAGCCCGTAACCTGTTTCATTTATTTCATTAATAACACGATCAAGATCTTTAGCTTTGTATCTAATGACATGTAAAAATGGTCCAAATACTTCTTCTTTTAATAATTTAAGTGATTGTATTTCAAAAGCATGCGGTGCGAAATAATATCCATTTAAGTGCTTAGGCACCTCAAGTGCTTTTATGAGAGAACCATTGGTCTTTATGAATTCTACATGTGCGTTTAACTTATCGAGTGAAATCATATCAATTAATGGACCCACATCAGATGAATAATGCAGTGGGTGTTCAATGGCCATTTCTTGCATGGCTCCAGCCAGCATTTTAAGTGTGTTACTGGCTATATCTTCTTGAATATAGAGAACTCTTAAAGCTGAGCATCTTTGGCCGGCACTAACAAAAGCTGAAGCAATAACATCTTTAACCAGTTGTTCAGGCAAGGTTGATGAATCAGCTATCATGCAGTTTTGACCACCGGTTTCAGCTACAAGTGTGGCTATGGCTGCCTTGTTTCTATTGGCTAAATTTTTATTAATAAGCTGCGCAGTTTGAGTGGATCCGGTAAAAACCACACCCGATGTTATATTAGACTGACATAGAATAGTACCAATTTCTTGACCTTTGCCAGGTACAAATTGAAACACAGACTGTGGAATTCCAGCTTGATGTATGAGGCATGCAACAAAATACCCAATAATTGAAGTTTGTTCAGCAGGTTTAGCAATGACGCAGTTACCTGTCACAAGTGCAGCAACAATTTGACCTACATAAATGGCTAAAGGAAAGTTCCATGGGCTGATACAAACAAAAACACCTTTTCCTTGTAATGTTAAAAAGTTACTTTCTCCTGTTGGACCTGGCATTTTGATAGCATCGCTCATTTTGGCTTGTGCATGATGCGCATAATAACGACAAAAATCAACAGCCTCTTTAAGTTCGGATATACTATCAGCTAGGCTTTTACCAGCTTCATGACGCAGTAAATGCATTAACATATCTTGGTTTTTTTGCATTAAATCTGCTACTTTATTGATGATGTCAGTTCGAAAATTAACTTCTGTTTGGTTCCAATTTATAAAAGCAGATTGTGCGTTAGATAAAGCCAGAAGTGCATCTTGGGAATTCGCATCTATACAATGTCCCACTAGAAAACTTAAATCAGCAGGTGAATAAATGTCTTTTTTGGATGATTCTCCTTTATAGCCAGGTATAAGAGGCGTGGCAGTGAACTTTTCTTTTGTCGAGTTTAGTAATTGTTGCTCGAGAGTTTGAAGTGTCGCCATATCAGCTAAGTTAATGCCTTCAGAGTTAATTCTTTCAGGTTGAAAGATATCTTTTGGTAAAGGAATTTGCGAATGCCTATGATTACTATAACCTCGAACGGTTTCTATAGGATCTTTGGTAATATCATTAATATCTAGATCCAAATCTACCAGTCTATTCACGAAAGACGTGTTTGCACCATTTTCAAGTAATCTTCTAACTAGATAAGGCAAAAGGTCTTCATGACTTCCAACGGGAGCATAAACTCGACAAGGCACATTAAGCCCATCCTTTTGTATGGTTTGTTCATGAAGCGATTGGCCCATTCCATGTAATCTTTGAAATTCATATCCCAAATTATCACCAGCCATGATGCGTATAGCTGCCACAGTATTGGCGTTGTGTGTGGCAAATTGGGGGTAAAATTTATCTCTATTATTTAATAATTTCTGAGCACAGGCCAAATAAGAAATATCAGTGTTCACTTTTCTGGTAAAAACTGGATAGTCTTCAAGGCCTTGCTCTTGTGCCCGTTTAATTTCAGTATCCCAGTAAGCGCCTTTAACTAAGCGTAAGGGTATTTTTTTATTGTGTTTTTCTACTAGATTATTTAAGTAGTCAATTAATCCATTAGCGCGTTTAGAAAAGGCTTGAACTACAAGACCAAAACCTGTGTAACTGGGATCAAGTTGAGTGTAAACTTTTTCAAAGACCATGATTGATAGTTCCAATCTGTCAGCTTCCTCAGCATCAACTGTGACTGCAACATTGAGCTTCATTGCCAAATCCACTATTTTCTGAACTGTTGGAACCAGTTCAACTAAAACACGATTCACATGAGAGATTTCATATCGGGGATGTAATGCAGATAACTTAATTGAAATACTGGCAGCATCTTCGGATTTATTGTTCTTGTTGCTTTCCGCAATGGATTTAATCGCCATTAAGTAAGACTCTAAATACCTATCTGCATCAGCTTGTGTTAGTGCTGCCTCCCCTAACATGTCAAAAGAAAATCGGTAATCTTTGTGTTTTTTTGTTTTAGATCTTTTTAAAGCTTCCTTTATGGTTCTACCCATTACAAATTGTTTGCCCATCACTTTCATGGCTTGATAAACTCCAGCTCTGACTGCAGGTTCTCCAGTTTTATTTAACAATTTATCGAAGATTCTAGACAATCCCTTTTTTGTTTCGTCAACATCAATGATTTTACCAGTTAACATCAATCCCCAAGTTGAAGCATTAACAAATGTTGAGTCACTTTTTCCCATGTGTGATTTCCAATCGGCATCTAGCAGTTTATCTTTGATTAATTTTTCAGCAGTGCCTTTATCTGGTATTCTTAACAATGCTTCAGCCATGCACATCAAAACAATGCCTTCTTTAGATGATAAATCGTATTCCTTCATAAAGGCATCAACTCCATCCATCTGATCAATACGGGAGCGAACATTTTTAACTAATTTTATCGCTAACTTTTTGATTTCATTTCTTTTTTCATAGCCTGGATTTGCCTGCTCTAGAAGCTTGTTGACCAGTATATCTTCGTCTATCAAATAATTTTTTGAAAATTCTAGTGCCATAATTTGCGAGTTGAAAGTCATATTGTTCACTTAAGAGCCTCATTTGTTAGTTTTCTTGTCATTATAATTCAACATTAATGTAGCTGGTTGATTTATTAGTTGATTTTTAATATATTATTTAATGTGGTTATGGAAAGAAATATTAACTGTTGTAGGTAGCGAATTAATTAAAAATCAATATATTTTTTTTCACGAAAGAGATAACAACTTGCAGAGGCTAAAAAATATTGAACTTTCTCTGATATGATTGACTTAGTGTTTATAAAAATTGAATAAAAGATAGAAAAAATTCACAATCAATGCGACTATTTATATGTGCTCATGATAAACTGCGCAATGTCGAATATGAGTTAATTGAGGAAGAGAGAGCCATAATTGTTTCAGACATTGTTTTCAGCATTAAACAAAACAATTAGACCAAAAAATGTATATAAGAATGTATACATTATTTACTATGTGCGACAAAAAGATTAATTTGAGGGTAAAAAATCAATGAACAAAACAACAAAGAATTGTAATAGAGGGATTAAAACCCTTATATTTACTATTTTCTGCCTCTTCATGGCCAATCTGGCTCATGCAGAATATGGCATGAACCTAACTGAAGGTGTGACAAATTTTAGTCAAGAGGTATATGGCCTACATATGATAGTCTTTTGGATTTGCTTAGTCATTGCTACATTGGTATTTGGTGTAATGATCTATTCTATGTTTGCACACAGAAAATCCAAAGGTGTAACGCCAGCACAATTTTCACACAGTACGAAAGCAGAAATCATCTGGACAGTTATTCCTATTCTTATACTTGTTGTCATAGCCATTCCTGCTACAACAGCATTAATCAATATGGAGGCTCCAAGAGAGCTAGATGAAAATGGCAAGCCTATATTAGATGCAGATGGAAAAACAATTCCTGTACAGATGGAAATGACTATCAAAGTTACTGGATTTCAGTGGAAATGGAAATATGATTACTTAGGTGAAGGTGTTTCGATATTGAGTTCATTAAAAGCAGATAGCAATGCAGCAAGACAAGCCAATCCTACTGTTCAAATTAATGATGTCGAAAACTATTTGCTAGATGTAGATAATCCATTAGTCTTACCAGTGGATACTAACATACGAATTCTCTTAACCGCTAATGACGTTATTCATTCTTGGTGGGTTCCAGAATTCGGATGGAAACGAGATGCTATTCCAGGGTATGTTAATGAAGCTTGGACAAATGTTAAAGAAATTGGAACTTACCGTGGACAATGTGCAGAGTTGTGCGGCAAAGATCACGGTTTTATGCCAATAGTTGTTAATGTGGTTTCAAAAGAAGACTATGCCATTTGGTTGAAGCAACAAAAAGGAGAGGAAGATACAGATATTCAAGAGGTTTCATCTGTAGACATGGGAACAAATACAACTGAACCTGCAGCAATACAAGAAATGGATGCAGTTGAAGTAGCTGAAGTTGCCAAAAAATGGACCAAAGAAGAGCTCATGGCCAGAGGTAAAGAGGTCTACAGTATTGAATGTGCAACTTGTCATCAAGCAACAGGTGATGGTATGGGAGATGTATTCCCTGCTCTGAATGGAAGCGCAATTGTAAATGGTGATATAGATGAACAAATCAAAACCTTAGTTTTTGGCATACAAGGTACTGCCATGACTCCTTTTGGTGACAGACTAACAGAAAGTGATATTGCAGCTACAATTACATACACAAGAAACGCTTGGGGCAATACTGCAAAAGATGTAGTAAAACCTGAAGATGTTAAAAGAATAAAGAATAGTTGAGGGTATAAATAATGAGTCACGCAGATACGCACGATCATGATCACGATCATAAACCTAAAGGATTTGTAAAAAGATGGTTAATGACCACCAACCATAAAGACATTGGTACACTATATTTAATTTTTGCTTTTGCCATGTTTATTCTGGGTGGAGCATTAGCCATGATAATTCGTTTAGAATTATTTCAGCCAGGATTACAATTTGTACAACCTGATTTCTTTAACCAATTAACTACTATGCATGCACTAATCATGGTGTTTGGCGCAGTTATGCCAGCGTTTGTGGGTTTTGCAAACTGGATGATTCCAATTATGATTGGGGCTCCAGATATGGCATTGCCACGCATGAATAACTGGTCATTTTGGATTTTACCGTTCGCATTTACCATGTTGATATCAACATTTTTTATGGATGGTGGAGCACCTGCTGCAGGATGGACATTATATCCTCCATTAGTTTTACAAGGTGGTAAAAATTTGGCCTTTGCCGTTTTTGCAATCCACATGTTAGGAATTTCATCTATTATGGGTGCGATAAATGTTATTGCTACGATAATGAATATGCGTGCCCCAAATATGGGTTATTTAAAAATGCCATTATTTGTTTGGACTTGGTTCATTACTGCCTTTTTGCTTATCGCAGTTATGCCAGTATTTGCAGGCGCTGTAACAATGCTATTGACTGATCATTATTTTGGAACTACTTTCTTTAATGCCGCTGGTGGTGGTGATCCGGTTTTATTCCAACACATATTTTGGTTTTTCGGACATCCTGAAGTTTATATTATGATATTGCCTTCTTTTGGGATTATTTCTGAAATATTACCAACATTTTCAAGAAAACCATTGTTTGGTTATGTTTCTATGGTTTATGCGACGGCAGCTATTGCATTCCTATCATTCATAGTTTGGGCGCATCACATGTTTAGTGTGGGCATGCCATTTGGTGGCGAATTATACTTCATGTATGCAACAATGCTCATCTCTATACCAACAGGAGTTAAAGTGTTTAATTGGGTTTCTACAATGTGGAGAGGTGCGATGACCTTTGAGACTCCAATGTTATGGGCTGTAGCCTTTGTTATACTATTTACAATAGGTGGTTTTTCAGGGTTGATGATGGCCATTGCACCAGTTGATTTTCAATACCATGACACTTATTTCATTGTTGCTCATTTCCATTATGTATTGGTTACAGGGGCTGTTTTTGCAATTATTGGTGGCGTCTACTATTGGATTCCAAAATGGTCTGGCAACATGTATTCAGAAAGATTGGGTAAGATACACTTTTGGTGGTCAACAATCTCTGTAAATGTCTTATTCTTCCCTCAGCATTTTTTAGGTTTAGCAGGAATGCCAAGACGAATTCCAGATTATTCAACTCAATTTGCTGAGTTTAATATGTGGTCAAGTATAGGTGGTTTTGCATTTGGTTTAGCTCAAGTGTTCTTTATTATCATAGTTTATAGAACAGTAAAAGGTAAAGGAACCACTAAAGCCACTGATCGTGTTTGGGAAGGAGCAAAAGGTTTAGAATGGTTTATTCCTTCACCAGCACCTCATCATACTTTCCAAGATGGAGAGGCTGTCAAAGATGAGCAATTAGCTCATGTTTCAACGCACTAAATAACTACCATGAATAATGAAGAGTTAGAAAAAAGACGCAAAGCAGCACGACGCACCGCAGTCGGGCTGTTTGTTTTTGCTGTTGGAATATTTTCACTTTTCTATGTCATGAACATAATGTAAAAAATGGATATGAAAAAGTCTGTATTTAAAATGATTTTTGTGGCTGTGCTCATGTTTGGTTTTGCGTTTGCATTGGTGCCACTTTATGACGTATTTTGTGAAATTACGGGTTTAAATGGAAAAACCAGTGGCCAGGTAGAAGAAGAGGTTCTTAACACTCAGGTGATTGATGAGAATCGTCTGGTAACTGTTCAGTTTGATGGCAGTGTGAATTCGGAACTTAACTGGGAATTTAGGCCCACAGAATTTGAAATGCAAGTAACACCAGGTAAGTTGTATAAAACTAATTTTTATGCAAAAAATTTATCTGATGAAGATGTTACTGGAAGAGCCACTTACAGTGTTTCTCCAGGAAAAGCATCTTTATATTTTAACAAAACAGAATGCTTTTGTTTTACAGAGCAAACATTAAAAGCGCAGGAAGAAGTAATGATGCCTGTAAGGTTTATTGTTGACTCAAAATTAACAAAAGATGTCAATATAATGACTTTATCTTATACATTTTATAAGCTTCCGTCATCATAGAATATTTGAGGAAAAGAGGGTAATATGTCAAATACAGACACGTCAAATAATAGTCACGAAAAATATTATGTGCCACATCTTGCAAGATGGCCAATTGTTGGATCAATAGGTATGACTTTGGCAGCTGTTGGTGCTGCAACATTTATGAATAGCGAAACAGCATCTACACCAATAATGATGTACATAGGTTTTGCGGTCATCATTTTTATGATGTTTGGATGGTTTGGTGAGGTAATAAAAGAATCTGAATCAGGTCTTTATAATCCTCAAGTAGATGCATCTTTTAGAAATGGTATGGTTTGGTTTATTTTTTCTGAAGTGATGTTTTTTGCCAGTTTTTTTGGAGTACTGTGGTACGTCAGAACATTTTCTGTGCCTTGGTTGGGTGGAGAAGGAACTGGTTTAATGACGAATGTTCAACTTTGGGCAGGTTATGAAGGTGTATGGCCAACAAATGGACCTGGAGATATTGGTGGAAAATTTGAATTAATTGATCCCTACCATTTACCTTTAATTAATACTATATTACTAATGATCAGCTCAATTACTTTAACTATAGCTCATCATGCACTCGTTGCTGGTCAGCGTAAAAAAGTCATTGGTTGGTTAATTGCTACTATTATATTAGGCGCTGTTTTCCTATTTTATCAAGTTGAAGAGTATATTGAAGCTTATCAACAACTTGACTTAACATTAGAATCAGGTATTTATGGTTCAACATTCTTTATGCTTACAGGATTTCATGGAATGCATGTTACCCTTGGTGCAATAATGTTAGCTGTTATAGCAATTCGACTTATTCGCGGACATTTTAGACCTGAAAGCCATTTTGGTTTCGAAGCGGTGGCTTGGTACTGGCATTTTGTTGATGTTGTATGGTTAGGACTGTTTGTTTTTGTCTATATTATGTAATGTAGATCTGTTTTTTTTAAATCAAATGCCTCACTTGTGAGGCATTTTTTTTGGCCAAGTAAAAAGTAATAAATAGGCTGGAATTGAAAACATAAATACAAATCTATTATTATCTTAGTTAATTGAGCGATGAATATTTTGAGACAAAACACAAATTAATTTGCGTCTGAATTGTTATTCATATATCAATAATTAAATTTAGGAAAGAATGGGCAGAGCCTCATTAAACAAATAATTGTTGAAACAGGTTGTCATTGTAATTTGAGTAAAGTTTTCAAGTACAATAATAAATTTAGATGGGTCAATTAAGACAGATAGAGTGAATTCTAACTGTCTTAACTTGTTTATTGAATACGACGATTATTTGTAATTTGGAAGAACTGAATGGGCTTGGAGCCATCCCATTTTCAGTGCTAATATGATAAATAGAAAAAGCAAAAAACTAACTGCAATTCTTACGGTTAAAAATCTCACCGTATTTTTACCCTGACCTTTATCTCTAATCATATGAAACAAAGCCAGTGCCAAATTATACATAATGAACAACAAGATTATAATTATAAATATTTTCATTATAGATTTTTGTCTTTATTTTTATTATTTTCTGCTAGCAATTTATGTTGCTTAATTGTTGTTAAATCTGAAACTATCCGGGCGGCTTCAAGTAAGAGAAAATCACCATCAGGTTCGGAATTGTTTTCATTATTTGTTAATGAATCTTCTTCATCAATTTCATCTTCAGCATCTTTCGACGATTCAGAATTATATAAAACTTTTACTTGAGTTAATAATGGATCAAGGTTTCCTTCGACTATTGACTCACGTTGTTGTTTTCTTGCAATTTTTCGATCTTCCTGTTTTTTAGTTTCGGCTTTTCTTTTTTCTTCTGATAAAGGTATGGAGATATCGTCTTTAAAGGATTTGTAGTATTCGAAGTCTTCCTTTATGAAAGAAAATTCTGGATTAACCATTTCTCTGGCTTTATAAGATTTTCTTAATAAGGGGATTTCATGGGTTAAATCTCCTTGCATATTGTAGTTTGACCTTTTGATACTTGTCCACGGTAAAGCATTTTCGTACTCACTTTCTCCATAGCTGTCTGCTCCAGCAAAAGCTGGAAATTGAATATCAGGAATGACCCCTCTATTTTGTGTACTTCCACCATTGATTCTAAAGAACTGAGATAATGTTAATTTTAACTGCCCCATGGATTGTTCAGAATAATTACTGGCATAGTTATCCAAAGGGATAAGGCTTTGCACAGTTCCTTTTCCAAAACTACGACCTCCTACAATGACAGCACGCCCATAATCTTGCAATGCTGCTGCAAAAATTTCTGATGCAGATGCAGATGCTCGATTAATTAATACCACCATTGGTTTTTCCCATGATATAGACTTGTCCTGGTCTTTATCAACATCTATTCCACCCCTTGAACTTTTTATCTGTACAACCGGTCCATTATCAATAAATAATCCAGTTAAATCACGGGCTTCAATTAGTGAACCACCACCATTATTTCTGAGATCCATAATAATAGATTCAACATTTTCTTTTTTGAATTTTTCAATAATGGTTTTGACGTCTTTAGTCGTGCTTCGATAATCCTTATCTCCACGTGCTTTTGCAGCAAAATCTAGATAAAAAGCTGGTAGATTGATAACACCGACTTTCGTATCACCATTAGAACCTTTAACATTTAATATTTGGTGTTGTGCCGCTTGTTCTTCAAGTTTAACTTTATCGCGAATGATTTTAACAATGTGAGGTTTTGTATCGATTAGGTCATCTTTACTATTAACAGAAAGGCGAACAACGGTGCCTTTATCGCCTCTGATTTTTTCAACCACATCATCCACTCTCCAACCAACCACATCTACAAGAGAGCCAGAATCACCCTGTCCGATGGCAACAATTTTATCACCATTTTTTAATTCTCCTTGTTTTTCAGCTGGACCACCTTTGATGATTTTCTTTATTGAAACATGCTCATCATCTTCACCTAATAATGCGCCGATACCTTGAAGAGATAAGCTCATGTTGATTTTAAAATTTTCTGAAACTTTAGGTGCCATATATGAAGTATGCGGCTCTATTAAAGTAGCATAGGAATTAATAAAATATTGGAATACATCTTCGTTATTAGACTCACTTACTCGTTTTGATATACGATTATAACGTTTAGATAAAATTTCTTTAATTTTAGATTCTTCCTTTCCAA
The DNA here is from genome assembly GCA_045107085.1 of Marinicellaceae bacterium. Lineage (GTDB taxonomy): Bacteria > Pseudomonadota > Gammaproteobacteria > Xanthomonadales > Marinicellaceae > NORP309. The sequence continues at coordinate 12,122 of JBGCFT010000241.1, forward strand.
CGAGTTTCAAATTGAGATAATCATTTTTTACTCTTTTGCGCCATAGATCATTCATTTGATTTGTATCATCAACACGTGGCTGGTCTTCTCTATTCCAAATATATTCTTCATCAATTGTGAAATTAAATTCTTTTTCTAATAGTTCTAAAGCATATTCTGTTCTTTCGTTAATTCTTTGAATGTATCGTTTAAAAATATGAAAAGCAAGGCCAACCTCACCAGACTTAATGGCATCATCTACTTCATTTTTATAAACTTGAAATTCTTGAACATCTTTTTTATAAAAATAAACTTTATTAGGATCAAGTGTTTCAATATAATTATCCAGGATTTTAGCAGAGAACTCGTTATCAAGTCGCATGGGTTTATAGTGAAGTTGATCCAGCAATCTCACTAGCCATCTACTGGTTTCTTTTTGGTAAGGTTCTGGTTTGAGTGTAATTTCAGTTGACTTAGCTAAAATTTGACTTGTGCTTAAAAATAAAGCAATTGTGATAATAATTGGTGTTAGTTTGTATCTCATTAATATAATCTCATGAACTTTTTTTAATAATATATGACTAATGGGTCAGTATTAGTATTTAATAGTATAACTCAATGCCAATCAAAACAAGGTATTGATAACATGTTATTGTAAAAAGTAGGACAAATAAAAGCCATTAGGGTTTCATTTTGTTATAATTAATCGATTAAAAATAATGACAATTTATTTTTGTTCTGAATTAATTTAAACTATGAGATTAAATTCTAGAACGATTAAATTAACTATATTAAATTTCCTTGGAGAATATATAAAATGAAAAAGACTTTAACCAGTTTGTTTGTAAGTAGCTTAGTTCTAAGTAGTGCAACAATAGCTGCCAACTTAGATTCAGACATTCAGAAAAAAAACTATATGATTGGTGCTGATGTCGGAGAGTACATTAAAAAAAGTGGAATGGACTTTGACAATGAAGCTTTTATGGCTGGTATCAATGATGCAGTTAGTGGAAAAGACTCACAATTAACTGAAGAACAAGTAGCTACTTTACGTGCAGCACTTCAAGCAGAGCAAAAAGCGGCTCAAGAAGAGCAACGTAAAGAAATGATGGCTAAACTAGAAGAAGACAAAGTGAAAAATTTGGAAGCAGGACAAAAATTTATGGCTGAAAAAGCTAAAATGTCAGGAATTCAAAGTACAGAGTCTGGAATGTTGTATGAGGTAGTTCAACAAGGAGATGGAAAAAAACCAGCTTCAGCAAATTCTACAGTAGTTGTACATTATGTTGGAACATTAATTGATGGTTCAGAATTTGATAGTTCTGTTAAGCGTGGTCAACCAGCAACTTTTGCACTAAATCAAGTCATAAAAGGTTGGACGGAAGGATTACAATTAATGAATGCTGGTTCTAAGTACCGTTTTTATATTCCACCAGATTTAGCTTATGGCTCTGATGCACGTCCAGGTGGTCCAATTGGCCCTAACAGCACTTTGATTTTTGACGTTGAATTAATCGAAGTTAAAGACGAAAGTTAATTTTATATCTTTCATAAGAAAAGCCAGCTTATAGCTGGCTTTTTTTCGTTATAATTCTTTGAATATAATATTTTTATTTGATAATTCAAATAGTAACATTTCAAGGTCTGAACTTGCTGTTTGTAAACTAATATCGAATTCAGCAATAATTCTATTCGAAATTTCATTAATTTCTATGCCATCCTTTATGCATTGAAAAATTAAAACAGATACTTCGTTCAATTCAAAATATAATCCTTTCTCAGGTTCAAGTATTAACAATTTGCCATCTGATACAGGTGTTTGTAGAATTTTAGGATTTACTTTGTAAGTCATAACAAAAAATTTTACACAACTAAAAATTCATGTCAAATTTAATATGACTAGACAAACAATATAAAGTCAATTAATTTAATTTAGTTAAATTTAAGGGTATTATAAATATTTTTCTTAATCTGTATTAGTCGCTAAATCTATGATTTATACACAATAAATTATTTAGTCTAATCAAGATCTGTTATTAATCATTAATTTGTGATAAATATTTCAAATACAAATACTAAGTTACTGATAATAAACAATATAATTTAATTGGTTAAATTTTAACCAAAATGATGATTGTACTGATTTCCATTGACTTTTAAGACATAAAAAAACAGTTTATTCACAGAGTTATCCACAGGTTTTGTGAGTAACTATGTAAGTCTATTTAAAACAATAACTTATGAAGGTAAGATAGAATTTAAATTAACTTAATTACGTAACATGTTGATATAAACATTCTGAAAATATTTCTTGTTTTATTTTGGCATTTGCCTAATATGTCAATATGTCTAAAAACTATAACTCTACTGTTCAAGTTGCATTGCCAATACCATTTGTTGATAACTTAACTTATTCTATTCCTGAAGATATAGATATAAAAAAAATAGTAGTTGGAGCACGGATTATAGTCCCGTTTCGACAAAAGAATTTAGTGGCAATAGTGACTGGTTCGGGCTCAGGTGAATATACTAAAAAATTAAGAGATATTATCCAAATATTGGATGATTATGCATTTGTTCCAGAAAAAAACATGATTTTTTTCTATCATGTGCATCAATACTATCTTCAACCCTTTGGTGAAGTTGTTTTTTCAGGCATTCCAAAATGGTTTAAAAACTTAAAAAACCCTAAGTTACCCAAAGAATTGTGGTGGCAAGCTAAAAAGAAATTAACCCAAGAGCAAATAAATAAGGCTGTAAAGTCCCCAAAGCAGCGCAATATTTATAACTATTTAATAGAAAATGGACCATTACAAAGTCGCTCTATGACACATGTTGAGTCTAATGCATCAGCCCATTGTAAGGCTCTCTTTAAAAAAAATTTACTCCTACAATCTGATATGTGTTTTGTTGATGCTCATCCTACAGAAAATCCAGGGTTTAAATTAACCAATGATCAAAGTTTAGCGATAGATGCCATTAACAAAAAAACAGGTTTTGATAGTTATCTACTAGATGGAATCACAGGATCTGGTAAAACAGAAATTTATATTCGTCTAGTAAAGCAATTGGTAAAAAAATCAAAACAAGCATTGGTATTGGTACCTGAAATAGGATTAACACCACAACTATTTCATGAGTTTGCAAAAAGAATTCATGGCCGTGTAGCAGTTTTACATTCTGGATTAACACCAGTGGCAAGAGCCAGAGCATGGGAAAAAGCAAAAAAAGGTGAAATTGACGTAATAGTTGCCACCCGTTCAGGAATCTTTACACCCTTTAATAATCTTGCCATTATCATTGTAGATGAAGAACATGATTTAAGCTTTAAACAACAAGATGGATTTCGATACTCAGCCAGAGATTTGGCAGTGATGCGATCTAAACTAGAGAATATCCCTGTTATTTTGGGGTCTGCTACACCTTCATTAGAGAGTTTCAATAATGCTAAAAATGGTAAATATCAATGGTTGAAATTGCGTCAAAGAACTAACAAGCAAGAATTACCTGCAATTAATGTTTTAGACGTCCGATCACATAAAATGAAAAAAGGCTTGTCAAAACAAGTGCTTAATCAAATACAAGAAGAAATTGATAAAGGTAATCAATCTTTGGTTTTTTTAAACCGACGGGGTTGGTCTCCAAAAATAACTTGCCAAGAATGTGGTTGGGTGGCTGAATGTGATGAATGTGATACTTATTTAACTTATCATAAACATATAAATAAATTGAGGTGCCACCATTGTGAAAAGGTGTATTCAATTCCAGAATTTTGCCCTGAATGTGGCTCACAAAAAATTGAAACAATGGGCGTTGGAACAGAAAAAATTCACCAAGGTTTAGATGATAATTTAAAAGATGCATTGGTAATAAGGGTCGATCGAGATACTGTAAAAACGCCACTTCAATGGCAACGCACTGTGGATAAAATTAAAACAGGGGTTCCATGTGTGATGGTTGGCACACAAATGTTATCGAAAGGTCATGATTTTCCAAATCTTACACTGGTAGTTATTGTTAATGTAGATAACAGCTTTTATTCGTTAGATTTCAGAGCAACTGAACACTTGTCTCAATTGATGATTCAAGTCTCGGGGCGTGCTGGCAGAAAGCATAAAACTGGAAAAGTTATTATTCAAACACAAACTCCTCAGCATGAATTTTTTAAGTTATTATTAGGTAAAAGTTATCAAGATTATGCAAGTTTTGAACTGAGTCAAAGAACTGAAATAGGTTTTCCTCCAGCCACTTTTATGGCAATTGTTCGTGCCAGATGTAAAAATGAACAACAACTGAATACATTTTTTGAAAAAGTATTATTGAATACTCAAGACAATCCAACAGTCAGTGTTATGGGCCCAATTCCTGCTCCTATGTATAAGAAGATGGGTTTTTATCAAATGCAATTAATTTTAAATGGCAATCATCGCCAATCACTGCATAATAGCTTAAATCAAATAACGCAATTTATCCGTCAAAATAAGATTGCCAACAATATCATTTGGAGTCTCGATATTGATCCCATTAATCTCAACTAAAATTTATGATACAAATAATTGAAACAGACCGACTGATACTCAGATCAACTATTATAGAGGATGCAGAATTTGTATTAGAGTTACTAAATACCCCAAAATGGATTGAATATATTGGTGACAGAAATGTGAGGTCACTTGATGATGCCAAACAATATATCGTTCATAAAATACTGCCTCAATATAAAAAACTAGGATATGGAAATTTTACAGTCATACGCAAATTAGACAATAAGAAAATTGGCAGTTGTGGTCTATTTGATAGAGAAGGACTTAAAGGAGTGGATATGGGTTTTGGGTTTTTACCAGAGTGTGAGCACAATGGTTATGGTTATGAAAGTGCAAACAAGGTCAAACAACTGGCAAAAGAAAATTATAACTTAAAACAAATCAATGCCATCACAAGTCAACATAATACATCTTCTCAGAAATTATTAAAAAAACTAGGGTTAACCTACTTGCGTTTGATTACTTTACCAGACTCAAATGAAGAGCTCATGTTGTATCAATTAACATTCTAATCCTATGAAAAAACTAATCCCCATATTATTTAAATTTTTATCGTTCATCAATCCAAACCTTGCTGCTAAATACGCATTAAAAATATTTATGCATCCGAAAAGATCAGTGAGATCTGAAGAAGAAATGCACTATTTACTGACAGGTAAACAAGTCAATTTTGCATCACATCGTAAAGCCCGAGTGTGGGGTGAAGGCCGTGTAATTTGGTTGATTCATGGATGGGAATCTCGCTGTTCAACCTTTTTTAAACTTATTCCATTATTAATAGACAAAGGTTTCAAAGTGGTAGCATGGGATGGTCCAGCACATGGTGACTCTCCTGGTGATAGTTCACATGTCGCTAAGAATGCAAGAGCCTTGTCACAAGACATGGATGAAGGATTGTTTGATAAGGCTGAGGTTATATTAGGGCATTCATTTGGTGGAGCAACTTTAGCAGTATTAAACAAAATTCGTAGTATGCCAAAAAAAGTTGTGATTTGTTCAGCACCTACACGCATTCAAAACATATTTACAAACTTCGCAAAGATGATAAAACTGAGTGAGAAAACGACATCTATTTTTATTCAAATGGCAGAATCAGATTCAGGGTACTCATTGCAAGAAGGCAGTTTAGTCGATAATGATATATCTAAAACAAGGCAAGTTCTGGTTATTCATGACATAGAAGACAATATAATCCCGTTTTCTGATTTTGAAATATTAAAAAAAACATGGGAATCTGGGGAATTTATAGCGACTGAAAATCTTGGTCATCGACTAACTATTAAAAATAAAGAGATTTTAAGTACTATTATAGAGTTTGTTACTTAGTTCCAAAAATTTTATCACCAGCATCACCTAATCCCGGGATTATATATCCATTTTCATTTAGATGACTATCAATAGCAGCCACATAAATTTCTACATTTGGATGCTTTTTAAAAACTTTTTCTAATCCTTCAGGTGCCGCTACAAGAAAAATACCAATGATTTTATGACAACCTTTTTTAGCCAATGAATCTAATGTTGCAATAAAAGTACCACCCGTGGCTAACATCGGATCAACCACAAGAATTTGTCTCTTATCTAAATTAGAAACCATTTTTTCATAATAAGCTTTGGCTTCAAGTGTTTTCTCATCGCGTTCATATCCCACAACAGAAACCCGAGCATTAGGAATAATCTGTAATACTCCGTCTAACATACCTAAACCAGCACGTAAGATTGGGACAATAGTCATTTTTTTCCCAGTAATTTGCTGAACATCTGTTTGACCTTGCCATGTATTAACATTTACTGTTTCAGTTGCCAAATTTTTTGTTGCTTCATAGGTTAAAAGCGCACCAATTTCAGAAGTAATTTCACGAAATGATTTAATACTAATATCTTTATCTCGTAACAATCCAATTTTGTGTTGCACCAAAGGGTGTTTAATCTCATAAACAGGCATAATAATGAATTCGTTTAATAGTCAATTAATTATAGTAGAGAGTTTTGCATAACTATATGAAGAAAGAAAAAATAAAGAAAATTTACCTGCAATAGTTTGATATAGCCAATAAATTTTGAAACAAGCTAGTCAATTCAATTACTTTTTACCCATCATACTAATAGCACAAGGCTTTCTAACACATTGTTGTAGTCACTCAATCTTCACTGATCTTTTTGCAATCATCGATTTTACATAGGTAATCTTAACAATGTGCTGTATGATAATCGAGCGAAGCCTTAGAATATTTCATTAAACTGTTGCGAGAATAAATAAGCTTGAGTGAGCTAAATCAGGAAATAGATCGATACAAAAAAGTAGTTTTAATGTCATTATTAAAACTCACCAGTATTGCCGGCATTATTTTCCCTATAATTAATTTTCAAAGAGGTCTATATCTATTTTCATTGATTGAAACAATCACAATAGCTATAACCATCAGTATGTATTTCGGTGTTAAATCGACTAAAAATCAAAATAAAATTGATAAATATGCAATGGCCTATACCGTATTATTTTTCTCGGTAATGATGTTGGCCTTCTCAACTAAGGGCATATCAAACAGTATGTTTATCTGGGCTTTTACAATTCCTATGATTAGTTATTTGTTATTAGGCATTCGTAAAGGATTTTTGGTGACATTAATATTCTATTTGATCTCAATCATTCTTTTATTCCAAAAGTTCAACCATTACGAATTAACCTTGATTACTAAAGCAAATATATTCATTACTGCAATAGGATTTTGGGTAATGTCTCATATTTATGAAAAAGCCAATTTTTTGACCAAACAAAAACTAAATCAAATGGCCATTTATGATAAGTTAACAGGCCTACACAATAGAACCATGCTCAATCAAATATTCTTAAAGCATGTAGACGATGCAAGAATCAAAAACCAAAAAATTTGTCTTATTGCGTTTGATTTAGATTTATTCAAAGACATTAATGATAATCATGGACATATTTTTGGTGATGAAGTATTGATAGAGTTTTCTAAGATTCTTAAGAGTAATGTTCCAGAAAATGGCTCAGCATTTAGGTTGGGAGGCGAGGAGTTTGCCGTTGTATATCCTTGTCAGTCAAAAAAAAATGCAATAGAATTGGCTGAAAAAATTCGACAGTTAACAGAAAATATTCAGCTAAAAAATGAATCTAAATTAATAGGTGTTACTGTGAGTGCAGGCGTTGCCATAGATAAACCCAAAAACGTGTCGTTTACTAATATCTTAAAACTTTCAGATAACCGTTTGTATCAAGCCAAAGCACTAGGTCGAAATCAAGTCATTTATAACGATTCTAAAAAATCATGATTAGTACTTATAGATCAAGTCATCGATTATAATAAAAATAGTTCATTAAATTGTTTTATGTCATTTAATATTGCTGTTTGTTCATTTTCAATTTCACTGGATATATCATTCTCAATATTTTTTACTAATAAATTTAAATTGGTTTGATTTGTATCCACACTGGCTTTATCTAATACATTATCTGATGAAATATTTGCTGTATTCAGCGTTACGTTAATTACGGTAACTAAAAGCACGACGATAGCAATGGGAAGTAACCAAACTAATGATTTAGGTCTCGATTGGTTATAATCAATTGTCGTGTACTGTATCGCATGCTGTAATATGCAACTGTCATCTAAAAATTTAGATAGGATTCAAAGCAATAATTTAAAGTATCTCTAAGCAGAATGATTTCAATACATTAATGACTACCAAAGTGTGTTTGTTTTCTGTTAGAATTCTATAGATTCAGTTGAACCGATTTTCGCATGAAAAGTATAATAAACTAAATCTTCATAAAAATGGCAAACATAAATTTTTGAATTATAAACTTTTAAACTATAAAAACATGATCCCATTCAAAAAACTAATACTCTTAATTACACTCATCATATTGAGTACTTTGGCCAATGCAAAGTTAAGCGAACAATTAAAAAACTATAATAACGAGATAGAACCTGACATAAAACTAGTTTTGGACTATTTTGCAGAGAATAACAGAATCTTAAGCTTTATAGAAATGCAAATGGCTTCTTATGTGGCGGCTCAGATTGGAGAGTGGGAAATTGCAGGATTTTACTATATAGCTGCACCTATGATAAAAAACGTAAAAAGCGCAAGCTTAGTTTTTGAATCGCCTATGACGGTAAAAGGTAAAAAAGACATAAAGCATTTAAGGGAAAAAATGTATGCCATTTTAGCGCCATTAAAAAAAGATAAGCGCTTTAAATCATATTACAAAAATAAAAATAAAATGTTTGTTAGTGATCAAAACCTTGATGTGAAATTAAAACTGTTAAACAACAGTAAAGTTTTATTAAAATCTACTGAATTATATAAGCAATGGGATTATATAATTACGGATCAACCCAAGCATTCCATTTCACTGGTTTCAAGAAAATCAGATAAAGAAATTCAGCAAATATTTAACCAACTCAATGTCGACTATTTAAAGGCCAATCAAGATATTATTCAATTATTGACCATACCTGAATACAAAGAACTCAGAATTAAATTCATTGGTTATGAAGATGAATTGACAAAGAAATTATTCAATAACCAACAATCAGATAATCATACAATAATGGAATATTTAAAGCTGAAACTATCTATGGAAAAAATTGAATTAGATCACTCATTATTTCTAGAAGCTAATAATCTTAGTTGGTTTTGAGGTTTTTGTAGTTTAAGAAATAACAACTATAATATATCCATGTTAACTCATCTCACAGTGCTGCTTATTGGCTATACTATTTTTAGTGCAGCTTCTTTGATATTTGCTTACAGTTTTTATCTTCACGATTTACAGAAAAGTATCTATTCTAAAGTGTCCTGTGTTTTTCTTCTGATAGGACTAGCCAGTCTGCAAGGGTTTCATTATTTGGCATTAACGGCATCTTTTGATCCGCTGAATCACCGGTTTTATTTGTTGTGTTTGTTGATTGTTCCGGCTTTTTTCTATTATTTTAGTCGGTTTGTCTTGTTCCCAAGTTTGACACCTCAAATTAAACATTTAATCCATATCATTCCTTTGATTGTTGGTTTGTTTTTGCCTCATTCTGTTATTCCTGCGATCGCTTTTTTAATTGGTTCTGGTTATTGTTTGTGGTTTATTCATTTGGTTTTGAAATTACGCACGCAACAGAACAGGTTTGCTATGGAGCGATTTTTCTTTGGTATGTTTGCTATTTTTGCCATCATAGCCTTGGTTTTAGGCTTAATGATTCCTTATATTGATGAAACCATTTTCTATACGACCTATGCCAGTTCTATTGGCATAGCCATGTTGTTGGTGACAACGGCCATTATTGTATTTCCTGAAATGCTGAGTGATATTCAACTGTTAGCAGAACGAACTTACATTAATTCGAAACTCAATGGCGTAGATGTGGCGGCTAAAAAAGACAGATTGGAAGAACTCATTCAACAAGAAAGCATCTTTCAAAACGAGAAACTCAGCTTGAGTCATATGGCTGAATTGTTAGATTTATCACCGCATCAGCTTTCAGAATTGATCAATTCTGAATATGGATATGGTTTTTCGCGATTTGTTAGGAGCCATCGTATAGAACAAGCTAAGAAACTATTGGTACTTGAACCCAAAACTTCAATTTTGGCTATAAGTATTATGACTGGTTTTCAGTCCCAGTCTAATTTCTATTCTGCCTTTAAAGAAGTGACTGAAGAATCTCCTGGAAATTACCGAAAAAGTAGAATCCAACAATAAATTATTCTTATTCTATAATTCAGGAATAAATCTATGTTATTGATATTAAATGATAATAAATATTTATGGTTCCCGAATATAATTCAGGAAGCTTTCTGTTATTTAAACCCGTAAACTGCCCATATCGATTCAATAATGAATCAGATTTTAATTAACTTTAACAATAAGAGGACAGTTATGATTACTTCAATCACATACATTATTTACATTAGCATCAGTATCGCCATTACTATTTTTGTTTCAAAAACTTTAAGTAAAAATGGTGAGATTTATTTAGTAGACGGCTTTAACGGAAATGAAGATTTAGCAAAAT
>JBGCFT010000242.1:0-14111 GCA_045107085.1 Marinicellaceae bacterium
ACAATTCGAATCAATTACAATGTCAATTTGTCACCCGCAATGGCGCTTATAGTATTGGTTCATTTATGATCATGGTATATTAAATTTAAAGAGCTACTTTTAATTTTAAATAGGGTACAATTGTCATAATCTATATTAACGCCAAATTGTGCCCTTTAACGGAAAAGAATTCGCTCAACAATTGCCTTTAAAACCTGGCATATATCAAATGTTTAATGACAAAGAAAAAGTGATTTATGTAGGTAAAGCATTAAACTTGAAAAACCGCGTGAGTAGTTATTTTTCTGGCAAACCTCAAGATCGAAAAACGATGATGCTGGTTAATACTGTTACATCAATGCAGTATAGTATAACCAGAACCGAAGGTGAGGCTTTACTTCTAGAAAATCAACTAATCAAACAGCACAAACCTAAATACAATATTTTGTTAAAAGATGGTAAAAGCTATCCCTACATTTATTGTTCTGAAAATGAAGATGAATTTCCATTGTTAGAATTCAGAAGGGGAGCAAAAAAAGGCAAAGGCAGATATTTTGGACCATTCCCGAGTGCACAAGCAGTGCGCTATACATTGAACCATCTTCAAAAATTATTTAAAATAAGACAATGTAATAATAATACTTATGCAAACCGCTCTCGACCTTGTTTGCAATACCAAATAAATCGTTGTTCAGCTCCTTGTGTTAATCTGGTATCAAAAACAGATTATCAACAGCAATTGCATTACACTAAAGAATTTTTAGCAGGAAAATCATTGCAAGTTGTCGATCAACTTATCGATTCTATGAAAGTTGCATCAAGCGATCTTGATTTTGAAAAAGCGGCTGATATACGCGATCAAATTAAAGAATTAAAAGTCATTCAATCACAACAAGTAGTTGAAAGCAGTTCGGCTCAAAATTTAGATATTTTTAGTGTAGATCATGAATTAGGCTTATTCATTGTTACTTTGTGTGCAGTCAGAGGTGGACAAATGTTAGGTCACAGAAACTTTTATCCAAAAGCACCCAATGATTCCTCAGATAAAGAAGTATTAACTGCATTTATTAGTCAGTATTATCAAGATAAGCCAGTGCCTGAAGTTATTATTTTAAATAAAAATATCCCGGATAAACACTGGATAGAAAGTGCTTTATCACAAATTGCTCAATCAAAAGTTAACATGATAACTAGCCCAAGAGGCACTAGAAAATCCATGTTAGAATTGAATAATACTAACATGAAAAATGCCTTGGAATTATACATAACCAAAAAAGCAAATTGGCAACATAAATGGCAAACTTGGGTGAACATAGTTAAATTAAAAAGGGTCCCTAATCGCGTAGAATGTTTTGATATTTCTCATGTTTTTGGCGAGAAAACCCGCGCTTCTTGTGTTGTGTTTGATGCCACCGGTGCAAAAAAAAATATGTACCGTAATTATAAAATAACAGACATTACAGGGGGTGATGACTATGCGGCCATGCGCCAAGTCATATCTAAACGAATAGAATCTATTCGAAAACACAAATATGGTATGCCTGATGTTTTTTTAATAGACGGTGGCAAAGGACAAGCCAATCAAGCATTAAAAATACTAAAAGATTATCAGATTGAAAATGTTGAGATTATTGGAATTGCCAAAGATGAACACAGAACAGCAGGAGAAGAGCGTTTATTTGTATTGAGTAGAAATATAATGATAAAGCCAGAATCGAATTCTTTACTCTCACACATGACCCAACACATCAGAAACGAAGCACATAGATTTGCAATAACTGGACACAGAAAAGCATTGGCTAAGTCTCGCAAAAAGTCATTGCTTGAAGGCATAGATGGCATTGGTGAAAAACGCAGGGCCTATTTACTTCAACATTTTGGTGGCCTACAAGGATTGAAAAAAGCTGGAGTTGAAGAACTCTCAAAATTAAAAGGAATAAGTCATGAAATTGCTCAACGTTTATATGAACATTTACATTGATTTGATATAATCAACATTTAAAACATATTATTTTTTAGGTGACTAAAGTGGCAAACATAGCGTTTATTGGATTAGGTAACATGGGTGGACCCATGGCTGAGAATTTAATCAAAGCTGGACATAGTTTAACTGTTTATGATTTAAACAAAGACGTACTTGAGTCTGCAGTCGAAGCGGGTGCTAAATCTGCAAACTCTGCCATATCAGCATTGACTAATGCTAATATTGTTATATCAATGTTACCCAATGGCAGTATTGTTAAATCATTGTTCACGGGTAAAAAAGGACTTATTAATCATCTTTCAAAAGATGTATTGGTTATCGATAGCTCAACTATTGCTGCAGATGATGCCCGTTTTGTCGCACAAGCATGTAAGTCTAAGGGAATCAGCATGATTGATGCCCCTGTATCTGGTGGAACTGCTGCTGCTCAAGCTGGTACCTTAACATTTATTTGTGGTGGAGAAGCTGAGGATTTTGCAAAAGCTGAACCGATATTAAAAGCCATGGGAAAAAATATTTTTCATGCAGGAGCTTCAGGTGCAGGACAAGTCGCAAAAATTTGTAATAATATGTTATTGGCTATTCATATGATTGGTACTGCCGAGGCCCTTAATATGGGTACCAGACAAGGTCTTGATGCAGGCGTATTATCTGAAATCATGAAAGCCAGTTCAGGAAACAATTGGTCTTTACAGGTTTATAATCCCTATCCGGATGTTATGCCAAATGTACCATCAAGCAATGATTATAATGGTGGATTTATGGTCAATCTTATGAGTAAAGATTTAGGGTTAGCGCAAGAACTAGCCAGTAAATCTAAGAGTCCAATCCCATTAGGTTCCATTGCAGGTCAATTGTATGAAATGCACAAGTACAATGGAGCAGGGCCAGAGGATTTCTCAAGTATATTAAAGATGTTGCAAGAGGATAAATAAGTAGCTCAAACTGAATTAATATTTCTGAGTGATAATAATGTTTTAGATTAAACAGTAAGAATCTCTCTTATAATTCCAGTAGCATAAGCACCTGGAAGTAATTTAAAATTTAATAATAAATGGTTGTTTTGCCAGGCATATTTAAAATCAATTGGATGGATGCGAATAGCACGACGGTCTTGTTTAATTCTGAATTTTTCAAACCCATTGATATAGATTGGATACTGTTTGGCAATATTTATTTCTAAATCTGCACACTCTTTCGTACTTTGAATAGCATCTTCACCATACATGGCAGCTGTTATATGAATATCAAATTCTTTGAGGCGCTTAGAAAGTTCTTCTGGGGTGGCTTCACTCATATGAAACCAGGATCGACTTTTATTCAACTGAAAAATATCACCACGCATGGTTTTTTTCCATTGATTATCTTCAATTCTTTTGGCTACAATTAAGTTGAAAATATGACTGCGAGCTGTTGAAATCAATAGACTTTTTAAATTTCTTGAATTGATTTTACACCGACCAGAAAACCAATCTTGGACTTTTTGAATATTCCCCATTTCATTTCCAAATCGTTGTGGTCCAAAGTAGTTAGGAACACCATCGTTTAGAATCAATTGAATATTTTTTTCAATGTGTTGCTTATCGCCATCTATGTCTTTGATTAATATTTCAAATTGGTTAGCATCCAATTGCCCCGTTCTAATTTTTCGGTTATGAAATTTAGATTCTATTATTTGAAACTCTTCAGGTAAGGCTTTGTTAATTATTTCTACATCAGAAACTTTCGGAAGCTGGATACTAAACCACTGTTTAGTTATTGCGTGTCGATCTTTTAATCCTGCAAATCCAACTTGACGTCTTGGGACTTGGCAGACATTGGACAAATTTTTTGCAACCCAATCAGTATTGGTATTAATTTTTTTTATATAAACCCATAAATGTTCTCCTGTTCCACTTAACTCAGTACTATTGATTTCTGTGACTTTAAAATCATTTGGAACTTGTCGAATGGTTCCAGTTGCTTTGATTGTATTTATTGTAGGAAATAACTGATCGAAATCATAAGTCATATAAATTTATTGTCAAATATAAAAATACACGCAATATAACACACCTTTGTATAGGGCTTGAAATATATAATGGATTCAAGATTATATTATTTCAATAGCTATTTAAATTGCTGGCTTGAAAAAATAAGAGTTAAGCATTATCTGGTTTTAAATCCTTTTGTGAAGAAATTTTATCGTCAGTTTCTGGTTTTAATGGTTTTTTCATTTTGTCAGCTATTGCTGAAAGTGCTCTGTCGAATAATGCTACTTGTTGCAGAATCTTAACCGTATTGATACTTAAACCATGCGCTAAATCTTTTTTACTTTTGTCAGTTATTTTAATGCCCCTGGAATTGACAAATAAATATTTTGAAGTAATGGGGCTTTTCCATGATAACTTAGCTCTAATGGTTTTATTTTCTTCGATTATCAATTCTAGCCATGTGCCAATTTTCAGAGAGTCAATGATCTCCATATATTTTTGTTCAGGCTCACCATTTTCTGATTGCTCTTTTGGCTCAATGATTTCCTCAATGAATTCAACAATTTCATGCTTTTTACGAATATCAGAAAGCTTCAATATTTCTTCTGGAGGAATGATTTCAACAGTGATATTACTGTCATTATCAATTCCATGTAATTTTTGCAGGCAAGTTAATAATTCATGTTGTTTATCTATTGATTCTTTTGGATTATAGGCAACGACATTGAGTCCAGTTTTATATTTTTCTGTTATTTTATTAATAATCTGCTTTGTGATTTTTGTTGTTTCATCTGGGCTTGAATATTTTATTAATAAATCTACAAAATGAATTTTTTCTAAGAATTCTTTAGATTTTGATCCATATCTCAGGTGCATTAAAACCAGTACGTTTGACCATTCTCCCAACAGTATATTTCTAATAGTTGAGGGCATCTGCTTGTTTTTCATTTTTCTAACTAAAAGTTGAGCAGAGGTTTCTTTAGCATTATTGATTTTATCTTGACCCAATGTTTTCTCTTGGCTTCTTTTTTGAGCCACATCGGATTTTTTCTTTAACTTCTCAAGAAAATGGTTAAAGTTTTTTAATTGAGTACTGTAAAAATCATTATCGTATTCTTCTAAATCTAATATCTCATGGACTATCGTTTCTAATTTAGATAAAAAGATATTATTCTTATCTGTTTCCTTAGTCCATCCGACTGAAGCAACTGATAACTTGTCTAAAAGTTCTCGAGCTGGATGCGTTTTATCGGCAAATACATTTCTGTTTTTAAGAGCGATTTTTAAATAGGGAATTTGAAGTTTTGCCAGAATAACTTGAATGTCATTCGGAAGATTTCTGTCATCAACAATAAATTGAAATAACATGCCAACTAAGTCAATGGTGTCCTCGTCTTTTTGTTTGACTTTTTGTTCTATCGTTGAAGAATCTGATTCATGTAATTGTTTAATCAATTGCTCTTTTATTTCGGTTGGTGACTTATTAACGTATTCATTGTTTTTAAACAAGTTGTTTTGTAAAGAGGATAAAGCATTTATCATGGATCCCAAGTCAATATTGCTTACTGAAGAATTGTTAGAAGCAGATTCAAAATGAGTGTTTTCTGAACCGGGATTGAGTGGTTGATTAACTTGAGGACTAGATTGTTGTCTTGAATGACTAAATAATTGCGAAATCACCTGATAATTAGGATCTACATGCGACGGGTTTACCTTTGATGAAGGATCAGAATAAATTGGATTATTTTCTACTGGAGCTTGATTGTGAACAACATTTGCATCTGAAGCATTGGCACTTTGATTATTCGCAGTGACAGGCTGCTGTGTGTTGCGTTGTCCTAAGTTGTATGTGATTTCTGGTACAATTCCTTTATTGGCCAAAAAATCATTAATTTCTGTATAAATACTGTTGAGTTGACCCATGATATTTCTTTCGAATAATTTGTACATTATGAGCTTAAGTCTTACATCAATTTCAATTTTATTGATGCTTAGGGCAAAAGAATTAACAATAACATGAGGGCATAAAGGTATTTGATTAGACTTAAGTTTAGTGCCAGAAGCCAAAACAGAAAATCTCTTTTCAAAAGCAAATATGTGTCTGTGGTAAGCCATATCTGATTTATTGATTAAATTGGTTTTAGCAAGTGTTTCATCTAATTCTTTTTCGTCAACTAAAGTCAATGACAACGATTTTATTTCTGGGTTATACCCTACATCTTGCTCAAAAAATTCGTATTTGTTATTTTTAAATTGTTTAAATGAAAACTTTATAGAATCAAAAAAACGGGAAAAGATTTTGTTTCTTTGTTTGCGTATATCTCGCATGGACTCGAAATATAAAGTTTGATTTTGATTGGATTCGGCTTTTTCTGAGAGATCAAAAAGCGTATCATCTAATGACTCGAAACAAGCAATTAATCTGGGTTTTAAATCTTTGGCAAAGGAGCTAAAGATTTGAGGCAATAAACCTCCAAGGTCGTAAATTTCTTTACTGCTTTTTGTTTTTTCTAAACTAACTATTTTTTCTTTATTATCAGTCATAGTGGTCACCTTATAATAAATATTATCATATTAAGTGTTACGATTATGTGAATTAAGTCACAATGTTATATTTGCGATTTAAATAATCAGTAAAATTAAGCTGAAATATTGACTGATTTGATGAGAAATTTAAGTGTCAGTCAATTGGCCAAATTAATATAGTTATTTTAACCTCTAAGAAAATGAAAGTAATTATTTTATTCAATAATTCGTATCTTAGCTATTTTTAGGGTAAATAGTGACTTGGTATTCTAAAGTTTTTATTCACTTTTCTTTGCTTAATAATGTGTTTAAATACACTTTAAAATTAAACTGTGATTAAATATTCTATTCATAGAATTATATAATAAATTATGATTAAAGCAGAAGAATTTAAAAAACGTCGAAATCAAATTTCAAAAATTATTGGTCCTGATGCCATTGCGATTATCAGAGCAAAAGATATTGCAATTAGGAATGGAGATGCTGATTACAAGTATAGACCAGACAGCAATTTTTATTACTTGACCGGATGCCACGAACCTGACTCTTTACTGGTTATATGCCCTGGATATGTGTATGGTGATGACATCTTGTTTTGTCGAGAAATTGATAAAGTCAATGAAATTTGGAATGGTCCAATGTTGGGTTTAGATAAAGCTAAAGCAGAACTTTTATTCGATAATTCATTTGATATAAAATCAATAGACGTGCAGATACCTCAAATTATGCAAGGACGCGAAAAAGTGTATTTTATGTTGGGCGAAGACTCAAATTTTGATAAAACCGTCGTTGCTTGGACTAACTCTGTAAAAAAAGAAAAATGGGCAAAATCTCAAGCGCCTCATGAATTGGTCTCTATTAAAAACTATCTAGATGACATGCGAGTTTATAAGAGTAAAGATGAAATTCGTTGCATGCAGGAATCTGCTAATATTGCAGCTGAAGCACACATCAAAATGATGAAAGCTTGTAGACCTGGTCTTTTTGAATTTAATCTGAAGGCGGAATATATGCACCATTTGACAAACTATAATTCACAGCCCAGTTATTTGCCTATTATTGGTGGAGGTAAAAATGCATGCATTCTTCATTATGTCAATAACAACGAAGTTTTAAATGATGGTGATTTGGTATTAATAGATGCGGGTGCTGAATGTGGTTACTATGCATCTGATATCACCAGAACATTTCCAGTTAATGGAAGATATTCAAAAGCTCAGAAACAAATTTATAACATTGTCTTAGAGGCTCATGCAGCAGCTGTTAAAGTTGTTAAACCTGGTAGCCATTGGAATGAACCTCACGAAGCAGCAGTCAAAGTCATTGCTCAAGGATTATTAGATTTGGGACTTTTGAAGGGAGAGCTAGAAACTGTTCTTCAAAATCACTTATATGCTGAATTTTATATGCATAAAACTGGGCATTGGTTGGGTCTAGATGTCCATGATTGTGGAGAATACAGTGTTGATGGTTTGTGGGTTGAACTTGAAGCCGGAATGGTTTTAACCATTGAACCTGGAATATATATAGGCCATGATGCGAAAGTTCCTGATAAGTTTAAAGGCATCGGCATAAGAATTGAAGATGATGTACTTGTTACAAGAGATGGTAATAAAATATTGAGCAACAAAGTCCCCCGCGAAATTGAAGAAATTGAAGCAATTATGGAGAAATCAGCATGAAAAAAATAGTACTAACGTTATTGCTTGGCTCGTCCATGGCGCATTCTTTAACTTTGCATTGTGGCAATATGTTAGATGTCAATTCAGGAAAGATGTTGACCAATATTTATGTTAAAACCAATAATGGTAAATTCGAAGTGATCGAAAAATTTAACAACCAACCAATTGATTTAGATTTTTCTAAACAATACTGTTTGCCAGGTTTAATTGACATGCACACGCATTTATCATTTGAATATTCTAAAAACAGATATTCTGATAAATACCAATTAAATGAAGCAGACTATGCCTTTGATTCTGTATTGTATGCCAAAAGAACATTGGAGGCAGGATTTACTACAGTAAGAGATTTAGGCGATGTTTTTAATGTAACAATCGCATTAAAAAAAGCCATAAATAAAGGAACAATTCAGGGCCCAAGAATTTTCACAGTGGGTAAATCTCTTGCCACTACAGGAGGTCACGCTGACCCTTCAAATGGTTACAGGCAAGGGTTGTTGCCTAATCCAGGCCCTAAAAATGGTGTTGTTAATGGTGTGGCAGAAGCAGCACAAGCAGTGAGGCAACGTTATCAAGATGGGGCTGATTTGATAAAAATAACAGCAACTGGCGGTGTACTTTCACAAGCTTCGAGTGGAGATAATGCTCAATTTAATGAACAAGAGTTAGAGAGTATTGTTGCAACAGCAAGCGATTATGGTTTTAAAGTGGCCGCTCATGCTCATGGAAAAGAGGGCATGAAAAGAGCAATAATTGCTGGTGTAGCTAGTATCGAACACGGGACTTATTCTGATAATGAAATTATCGATCTTATGAAAAAGCATGGCACTTATTTGGTGCCAACATTGATTGCTGGAGAATGGGTAACTCAAAAATCACAAATTAAGGATTTTTTTCCTGAAGTTGTGGCTAAAAAAGCAGCAACCATTGGGCCATTGATTGCGCAATCATTTGAAAATGCCCATAAAGCTGGAGTTAATATCGCTTTTGGAACAGATTCTGGTGTCAGTGCTCATGGAGATAATGGAAAAGAATTTGCTTTGATGGTAATGTCAGGCATGTCTGAAATTGAAGCGATTCAATCGGCTACTGTTAACGCTGCTTTGTTATTGGGCCAAGATAAAAAACTGGGCTCAATTGAGAAAGGAAAACTGGCGGATTTAATTGTTGTTTCAAAAAATCCATTGCTTGAAATTGAAGTTCTAGAAGAAATTCAAACAGTGATAAAAGCAGGGATTATCGAGTTTCAATAATCCCTTCAGTTAAAAAAATGTAGCCTTATCAGTAACTTAAATTATACTCATTTAAGCATTGGTTATAAGATAGAACTAAGCGCCGTTAAGTATTCATCCATATCATCAAGTGTTTTGGTTTCTGTAACACATATTGACATGGCATGACCAAGCTCTGGATATTTTTCGCTTAAATCAACACCAGCAATGATGTCTTGTTTGGCTAATTCTTCGATAATAGTGTTAATTGGCTTGTCTAATTGAACAATTATTTCATGGAAATTCGCACCGGAGAAAAGAACTTTAATGGTCTCAATTTTTTCAATTTTTGACTTCAAATATTCAAGATTTTGCATACAACAAGTGGCCACATTTTTCAGCCCGTTTTCACCTAATAAAGCCATATAAATAGTTGCAGCGGTAACCATTAAACCTTGGTTGGTACAAATATTAGATGTAGCCTTTGCGCGTCTTATGTGCTGTTCTCTGGCTTGAAAGGCCAATGTAAATCCAGTTTTTCCATCAAGATCCGTTGTTTGTCCAACAATACGCCCGGGCATATTGCGAATATATTTTTGTCGGGTTGTCATAAAGCCAAAGTATGGTCCGCCTGATGAGAGCGGAACGCCAAATGGTTGTCCTTCTCCAACACAAATATCAACTCCAGAATCTCCCCATTCACCTGGCGGTTTAAGGAGTGCTAATGAAGTTGGGTTGACCACGGCAATTGCAAAGGTATTATTTGTATGTGCCCAGTTAGTCAAGGTATCAACATCTTCAAACACACCAAAATAATTTGGTTGAGGAATAACTATTGCAGTAATGTCTTCCTCTGAATATTGTTCTAAATTCTTTAAGTCTATTTTGCCAGTTTTTTTATCGTAATCTACATCGGTAATTGTAATGCCTTGATTATGAACTATATTTTTCAAAACTTCTGTATAAACAGGATTGACGGTTCTTGGAACCAGTACAACTTTGGATTTTGATTTTTTATTGGCCCTAACTGCCATGATCACAGCTTCTGCCAGTGCTGAAGATCCATCATATAATGAAGCATTACTGACCTCCATTCCTGTCAGCTTTGCCATCATGGTTTGGTATTCATAAATCACTTGAAGAGAACCTTGAGAAACTTCAGCTTGATAGGGAGTATAAGCTGTGTAGTATTCTCCTCGTGTCGTTAATTGCCAGATTGCTGCGGGAATATGGTGTTCATAAGCTCCAGCTCCTGCATAGCACTTTAATTGATTGTTAAGTCGTGCTTTATCTTTAATAAAACGACTGACTTGCATTTCATTTAATTGAGGGGGTACTTTTTCTAATGCTGAGATTTTCAAATCAGTAGGGATTTCATCAAATAAATGTTCAATACTATCAACATCAATGGCTTTTAGCATGGATTTGATGTCTTCAGGAGTGTGTGGAATAAATGGCATTAAGCTTCTCGTTAGTTACGTGTTAATCTTCATCTGCAATAGAGTTTCTGTATTCTTCTGCGGACATTAAATCTTTCATGTCATCAGCATTATCAACTTCCATTTCAAATATCCAGCCATCATCATAAGGAGACTCATTGATTAATTCAGGTGCATCTTCCAAAGCATCATTAACTGCCACTACTGTGCCTGCGATTGGAGCATAAATATCAGAAGCTGTTTTTACAGATTCAACAACACCACATTCATCACCTGTGACATAAGTGTCTTCTTCAGGTAATTCTACAAACACAATATCACCCAATGCACTTTGTGCGTGTTCAGTGATACCAACTCTTATATTGCCATTTTCTAATTGCTCAATCCACTCATGAGATTCTGTGTATTTGAAATTGTCTAGAACATAACTCATTTTTGTTTCCTCTTATTTTAAATATTCGAAATACCGTTTCTAACAAACGGTAATTTTACCAATTCTACTGATAATTCTTTTTTACGTATTTGTACTTTAACATCCTGACCAAAGTTTTTATCGACTATGGCCATTGCGATTGCGGAATCGGTTGTAGGCGAATAGGATCCGCTGGTTATTACTCCTGTTAATCCATTTTCGTCAACCAAAACTTGATCGTGGCGTAATATTCCGCGTGTCTTCAATACAACTCCAGTCATCTTTTTTGTAACACCATTGTTCCTTATGGTTTGTAGTGCATCAGCGCCATTAAAGTTTAAATCTTGTTTTCGGACAGTCCAGGCTAACCCACATTCAATGGGCGAAATAGCCTCATTCATATCTTGGCCATAAAGGTGCATTCCAGCTTCCAGTCTTAAGGTGTCTCTTGCACCAAGGCCACATGGCTTGACTCCTGATTGTATGAGTTTATCCCATAATGCGTTGGCATATTGTTCTGGTAGAATTATTTCTACACCATCTTCACCCGTGTAACCAGTTCGTCCAATAAAATAATTAGCATGATCAATTGCGCTAAATTTATTCAGCGATTTTAGTTCTGCAGAGATGTCACTGGGCAATAAATTCAGACAACTTTTGATTGCCTCTGGTCCTTGAACTGCTATCATTGCTAATTCAGACATTTCTGTCATCTGACAATCAAACTCTGCAATTTGTTTTTCAAACCATGCTAAATCTTTTTCTCTTGTGCCTGCATTAACAACGACACGAAATGTATTTGTTGATCTTTTATAGACAATTAAGTCGTCTATAATTCCACCATCATTATTTAACATGGTTGAGTAGAGTGCTTTTCCATTGTCTAATTTTCTGACGTCATTTGCCAATAATTTTAATAAGAAAAGTTCGCTATCAGAACCATGTAAATCAATGACAGTCATGTGTGATACATCAAACATGCCTTTGTCTTTTCTGACAGCATGGTGCTCCTCAATTTGAGAACCATAGTTAATTGGCATATGCCATCCTCCAAAATCTACCATTTTGGCACCAGCATCAATATGCGCTTGATGTAAACATGTTTTTTTCATTAACAACTTCTTGCTATTTTTAAATTGAGTGAACTATACTAAATATTAATTATTAACACCAGCAGAATTTAAAGAATATGGGTAATAGATTAAGTAAAATTGTGACCAAGACTGGCGATGATGGAAGCACAGGACTAGCGTCTGGAAAACGGGTATCAAAAGCGGATAATATAATTGAAGCGATTGGCAGTATTGATGAGTTAAATAGCAGCATTGGGATGGTATTGTCAGCGTCTAAAAACATAGAATTAAACAAAGAGCTTACTCAGCTCCAGCACAATCTTTTTAATTGTGGAGGCGATTTGTGTTTAGAAGGATCTATACTGATAACTCATGAACACATTAAAGAGATTGAAAGATCACTAGAAAACTATAATCAACAATTGGCACCGCTTAAAAATTTTATATTACCATCAGGCAGTGAATTAACATCAAGGGTTCATATGGCTCGCAGTATATGTAGAAGGGCAGAGCGCATATTGGTAAAAGCCCATGAAGATAATGAATTTAATCCATTGCTTTTGGTGTTTGTTAACCGTTTATCGGATTGGTTGTTTGTTATAGCTCGTATCACGGATGAAACAGAGGAGGAGTTGTGGTGTTAAGAGATTATGACTGAAAACTACATAATTTCTCAATGCCCTTAAGTATTCTCATAGTGGGTCTTGAGAAATAGTCAGGGTCTATAGTTAATATCCTGTTGTTTTTTACAGCGTCCAAGCTTGTCCATTTTTGCCATTGTTGATCTTTAGCTTTTGAGATATTAATAATAATTTGTGGATTTTTATTGATAACCGCTTCGACTGAAACTGTTGCGGATTTTTGTTTTAAACCTGAAAATATATTTTTATATCCACAATATTCAATCGCCTCACTCATCCAATGTTTTCCTGAAACAGTGTAAAGTGGTTGGTGAAATGTTTCGATAAAAGCAGTCTGCTTGGTATGTTTTTTGGGTATTAATTCTTCGATTGTGGTGTTAAATAAACTAATATTTTTATCTGCAAATGTCGAAGTACCAGTCAACTTAGCAATGGCTTTTATGGCTTTAGGAATGTCAGATAAGTTATTAATAACAATGTCTACCACATTGATATTTAAGGATTTTAATTTTTTCACAGTAGACGATGGTGTGCCGCCAGACCAACTCAGTACATAATTTGGTTTTAATGCCAATATGGATTCAAAATCAACTTTGTAAGCATCGCCAATAATTTTTATTGATTTTACCTGCTCAGGATAATCACTGTATGAGACTACTCCTACTAAGTTATTGATGGCGCCAGCAGAATGGACCAACTCAGCAAGATGAGGTGCTAAAGTGATTAATTTAATATTTTTGGATTCACTGCTATTGTCTTCTAAATGAATATTAGAATCACAAGAGTAAATTAACAAAAAACCACATAAAATGAGCATCTGTAGATAATATTTATTGTGTTGATTTAACTTTTGCATTGAATAAATTTCAGTCATGCTGACAGTGATAATAGGAATTGTTTAGAATTAGATAAGCTATCGCATCATATAGGGTAAGGTATTAATTTGTCTATACAATTCTAATGAATATTCATTCTGAAGACTCAATTAATCATTTTTAATATAGACTTATTCCAGATATGTAATTTGTGATATGTTTTTTTCAAATGTAGAGAGACCTTTGCTCGATTAGTGAAAGAAGATAAAAAGTTTAAAAAAGCATCACTCTGCGTTTCAAAATTTGCTAATAACTAGTTATTAGGCTGCATTTCGTGCCTTGATTGACACATTTTTAAATCTTTTTCTCAATCCTT
>JBGCFT010000243.1:0-2733 GCA_045107085.1 Marinicellaceae bacterium
AGAAAAATGTATGAATCTGAAGCTCTGCTTGAAGATTTAGTTTATGTTGATTCCTTTATTGAAAAGTACCAAACCAATGCTTACAAAGGCACTGTTAATGGCACAGGAAGTTATTGTAATAATAATACCTTCTTGAACTATTCTTTCAGAGACAGCTTTTTCAGGTATTCAATGGATTCAAGAGCATCAACAGGAACAGTTGGTCCATTTCCTCCAGGAACTCCTAACCAATATGTAACTGCTGTTGCATCAACAAATAATGGGGTACAAAGAACTGATACTGATTTTTCCAGTGGCCAATCACTTTTTGTTAGTGCTGTTGCAACGGTTAGTTCTGGTTTACATTCCTCAGCAACTCCCGTTCCATTTGTTGCTCAAGGATCTTATTTCATCAGTTTAGGCAGTTGTTTTGCCACTAAACTCATAAGAGTTGAAGGCACTAAGGCATTTGGTAGTCCTGCAGTCATTACATCAATTACTAACTAATTGCGTGTAATAAATTAATCGAAAGCTTTTATAAATCAAGTGTAACTCAAAAGACATGAATATAACTTCATTTGGGTTACACTTATTTTAAACAGTTAAGCGATATACTAATGAAGCTTCAAAGAGTTTTGAGAGAAAGCATAACTATACTTTCCCTCAAGAAAAATGTGTCTAGTTAATGACAAGGTTCATTCAGACACATTAATTTTTTTAATGATAAGATTACCCAGCAGGAAAGACATAACTTGATTGTAAACCTAATGGAATACCAAGTGTCCAGTAAGCCAATAAAAACAGAGTCCACCCAACTAAGAACACAATGGAAAATGGCAACATCATGGCAATCAATGTGCCGACTCCCGTGTCTTTAACGTATTTCTGACAATAAACCACAACCAAAGGAAAATAAGGCATCAATGGCGTGATGATGTTAGAACTTGAATCACCCACACGATAAGCCGCTTGAGTTAAATCAGGTGAAATGCCTAATTGCATTAGCATAGGGACAAAAATTGGGGCCAAAAGTGCCCATTTACCCGATGCAGATCCAACAAATAAATTAACAAAAGCCGTTAAGAAAATAATACCCGTTATGGTGATGGCACTTGGTAAAGCTAAAGCTTTGAGTAGTTCCGCTCCTTCTATGGCCAATAATGCACCCAAATTAGATTTACCAAAAGCTGAGACAAATAAGGCACAAAAGAAGACCATCACTAAATAGTAAGACATGCCTTCCATAGCCTTAGTCATAGAGTCAATCATGTCTTTAGTGGTTTTAAATGTTCCAGAAATAAAGCCATAAACTGCACCAGGAATCCAGAACAATAAAAAAATCAATGGCACAATCGATTGCATTAAAGGGGCCTGAAACACTTCGAGTTTGCCTTCATAGCGTAACGCTGAATCCTCAGGAAGCGCTGCTATTACTAATAATGCAATGCCTAATAACATAACACTTGATGCAATATAAAAAGACTTGCGTTCAGTTTTTGAGATTTCGTCCATTTGTGGCAAGTCATCTGTTTCGCCATCAATTTTAGTGTCTTTTAAGCGCGGCTCGATGATTTTGTCGGTAATGTACCAACCCACTAATATAATAAACAAGCTTGAAATACTGGTGAAATACCAATTATTTAACGGATTCACTGCCATATCAGGTTGAATAATTTGGGCTGCTGTTTGCGTAAATCCTTGTAGCAAGGGATCAATACCTGACGGCACAAAATTAGCACTAAACCCACCACTCACACCGGCAAATGCTGCTGCAATACCTGCCAGTGGATGCCTTCCCATGGCAAAATATATCACACCCGCTAATGGAATCACCAAGACATAACCAGCATCTGTTGCTGTATGACTGACTATGGCTATGAGAATTATGGTCGGAGTTAATAAAGCTTTGGGTGTCCGTCGTAACATCAATTTGATACCCGTATTGATAAATCCAGAATGTTCAGCCACACCAACTCCCATCATCGCCACTAACACAACGCCTAATGGAGCAAAGCCAGTAAATGTTTTGACCATCGTTGAAAGAAAATTTGCAATGGCATCGCCTGTTAATAAATTATTGATGATAATAGGTTCAGCAGTTCTGGGATCGATTGAACTGAATTGTATGCCCGATAATAACCAAGAAAAAACCCAAATGATTAATAACGCAAATAAAAATATAATGGCCGGATCTGGTAATTTATTACCGACTCTTTCAATGTTGTTTAAAAATCGAGCCACAAAGCCCTGTTTGACGGTTTCAGACATTCTTCTCTCCAAATTTTATTAGCAATTGTTATACTCAATTGAAACCATTTTTTCAAGCACAATTAGTAAAAGTTTAATGCTGATTGATGTGAGACTCTTTTCGATGCGTTTAAAAAACCATCCTAGCTTGTAAGACATAATCAATATTTTCTTGAAAAAAATAACAGACAACTGAGCTTGAATCTTGATCATTGAGATAAAGCATAAACAGAGATTAGAAGACTTTAATATTAACGCTAATTTATTTATTCGTCCTAAATTAACATCCACTTGGATTAACGATAACAGACACTTTATTCTTGGTCGTTAATAAAAAGAGTTAAAAACAATCTGATCAAGGCTAATAAATGCAGTCTAATACGCCTTTATTAGCAAATTTTTCAATAGTGAGCAGGTTGTTTTTAAACTTTTTATCTTGTTTAAAGAGCAATTAAATTCAACTGTAAACTATTGAGTAAAGACCACTATTTTTCATAGCCTTAGATT
>JBGCFT010000244.1:0-3623 GCA_045107085.1 Marinicellaceae bacterium
ACTGGCTACCATTTACTTGTATCAATGTGTCAGTCCCATTCTGTGTGAATGTATGAGTGCCACCATCAAAAGTACTGCCTGAGTTAACGTCTAGTGTGGGCGTTGTTACTGTGTCAGCCGCCGTTAAATATTCACCCGAAATTGCTCCTTCTGCATCAATTAAGCCTGTTAAAGCAATGTTTTCAGCTATTAAATCACCTTGTAATGTTAAATCTACAGCCGTCCCGAATGCAACATTTGTTGCCTGTGTCCAATTTGATATGCTTTGACCGCCCATGTTCAATGTGCCAGTCATGGCATTTTCGCCATTTTTGGCTAGACATGACTCAATGCCATTTGCCAATATTTCATCATGTGTGTCATGATCGGCGGCGTTAATTTTTGCCGCCGCTGTTTTGGCTTGCTCCCATGTATTACTTCCCTCTCGTGTGCCATCGCCCCGTGTGAATGTTCCTGAACCGTTCCAACCTGTAGTCATGCTTTACCGCCTTTTGATTTTAGTTTAATTGAATAATATTTTACTCTTTGTAATTTTGATTGATGTCTTATTTTAATAGTCAAATAATAACCGTATTGAATTAATGGATATTTATGGGCGTTAACTCCTTCTAATTCGATATCGTTTTCTTCGCCCCATTCTACAGTATCCCAATCAGCCACATCCCATAATGCGCCTGCGCTTTCTGGTGGCAATGGCAATGACCCACTTGATGAGATATTAAAATCTTTATGTGCATCAATTGATATAAATTTGGGATAACTATGATTAGTTAATATTGTACACATCGTTAATGTTTTTTCTCTTGTTCTATCACCCATTGGATTAAATGCTGGAACTATTTTAACTTGAATTGGTGAACCATCATCAGCATAACTATTGAATGCTTTCATGATTTTACCATCATTCGTCCCAAAATATGCTTGGTTGCTATGTTCAATCCACGATATAGAATTTATATTATCAAATCTACACCATGCGCCTGTATTGGTGTTCATGACGTGCTGTTGTACTTTAGTGCTAGATAATGGCACATTAACCAATAATAATGACTCACTCGGCAAGTATTGTATGCTCCAGCCATAATTTGAGGCATGTTGTTTTATTTTGCTTTTAACTGCATTAATAATGTTTTTGCCTACGTTGTTATCATTTAATCTAGCTTGTGATAATGATGTCGACAGATTAACGTAGCCATCACGAGTAATTATAACTCTATCACTACCAAGATTACATGAGCCATTAATTGACAATGGTTGTCCTAATGTATATTTACCTATTAATGAAAAGTCGCTAGCTGGGTCTGAGCCTTGATAAACTAAAACCTCGCCTGTGTTCATCATAATTACAAAAAGGTCATCCATTCCGTCGCCACCATCACGGGTCCAAGTGAATATTTCTGTTATTCCACCACCTTTTGAGGCCACATAATCAACACCAAATTCAGTCAATGCTCCAGTATGTGCGCCTGCTCCAGCGTACCAGAAGGAGCTTTCGTTTTCAGTCCAATAATATGCACGGCTTTTAAATGACATAACGCCATTTAATGACGCTGGTGTACTATGTCCTGTTATCGTTAAATCAGCCACTGTTGTGCCGTCATAAGTTGCTGGTGTATTTTCACCATTCACCATAACTAACAAGTTATTTATATTTAATGTCTTAAATCTATCATTGTTATTATGTGTTTTCTTATTTGTTGCCGTTCCTGTGCTTGTGTTTATGTCGTAAATCTTACCATCTGCAAAGGCTAATAACGCATCAGTTCCAGACTCACCAACATAAGTCGCTAGCGTTTCTACACTATCGCCCAACCCTGTTGTTAATTCTGTATAACCTTTTCTTGTGGTCAAGGTAGTATCATCAGGAATAGCATTAGATAATCTAACGGCAAATCTAGGGTCCATCTGATCATAAGAATCACGAGCGTTCCAGCCTAATATGGGTATCGGTATAGAATGTTCCATTATACTTGCCACAATGGATAATGAGGGCTTACGATATTGTCTTGACCGTCTCCACTCATGTCTAATGATTGAGAGCCAGACTCATCACCTAAATAATTTTTAAAATAATCATCAAGTATTTGTTTATCTGCCTGCCATCCCTCGACATTTTTAGTCTTGCCATATCGCCAAATAATATCAAGTATAAGCAAATTATCATCGATTAAACAATAATCAGAATCGTCTGTAAATCTTTCTTTTGTTCCTGTTGGGTTTATTGATGTTGAATCAGTCACATTAGAATCAGCAACATAATATTTTGAAACATACTCATATTGAATAACTTGGCCTGATTCGACATACTCAAAATTAAATGAACCATCAAAAATCCTGCATTTGTATGTTATTCCATTTTGACCCGTTTGTGCTTTCAAGTAATGCCATTCACTATTACTTGTTGGCATTTGGACCATTCTTTCATTGTCAACGGCATTCATCGAATTAGATATAATGTATTTGTAATCACTTGGCAAAGGATAAACAAGCGATGATGTCATTGTGATTGTTCCTTGCTTTTTTAATGTGCTTATAGGTTGCTGAGACAGCATAGAAACAGAACGTTGTGCAATTGCTGTTATCACGTCATTTGTGCCGCCAAAATAACTGGCTTCTGTTGGATGACCAACCTCGCTTAATGCTTGATCTATTATCTCTTTTATGGTCATTGTCATAATTATAACTCGAATGAATAGCTAAAATTTATTATTTCACCAGAACCCGTCTGGTTGTGTTTTTGTCTATCTGCATTAAATGATATTTCTTTTTGTCCTTGGTAAATGTTTTGATTATTCGAGGGTCTATCTTTTCTTTTTTCTTGCTCATTGAATTTGTTCCATTGTTGACTAAAATCGGCTTTATCTTGTTCTGTAGCTATTCGGCTTTTATAGTCTTTTGAACCATAATGCCCTATTTTTACATAGAGAACTTTTTTATAAACTGGCATCGCTCCAAGTCTTTTTAAATTATCACCGCTAAAATCAGGGTCAATAATAATAAAATCCTCGGGTTGTTTGTTTGCGTTTTTTAACTTTGTTTTGTTCCTTGCTTCAATAATTGCTTTTTGTTTTGCATTTGAAGTGCTTGCTTCATTATCAAAAACCTCATGATAATAGAATTCTGCTGTTCTTTTGTCATTACTCAATACATCTAAAGACTTTAATATTTCCTCATTGTCTTGTCGTGATAATCTACTCATTTACACCCCTAACAATAAAAGGGCGGTAACTAATCCGCCCTTGTTTAAGTCTATGCTACTGCTGGACCTGTTGCACCATCAGCATCATTGCCTGATTCTAATATGCGCCATGCCGTACCATTCCAGATTAGTTTAATGTAATCACCCGCATCTGCAAAGGTTACCACATCCAAACTAGTTGAAACGGGACTAGCAATGGTTAATGTACCATTGCCACCATCAACTACAAGCTGTACTTTTTTAAGTTGACCCTTCACAACACCGTCCGCCAAAGTGCCAGCATCGGCTCCTGTGGTTGTCCATGCTGTGTAATATGTGTCAACTGAAACAGCACCCGCACCGCTTAAAGCATCGCTTGCCGCATCAAAATAAAAAGGGATCAGAATGTCGTTAGTTTGATCTGATGTGATTGTGAATATTGAGC
>JBGCFT010000245.1:0-11232 GCA_045107085.1 Marinicellaceae bacterium
GTTTGTATTATTCTGCACGCAATTTCACCGCGATTGGCGATTAGTATTTTATTTATTTTCATTAATTTTTTCTAAGATTGGTGCCATTTCTTCAGGGCTGTAAGTTTTTTTAATTTCGAGTTTGAGAGCTGGTTTATTCAAAGCAAATGAAGGAATACTTTTCAAACGATTGACAATGGTTTTATGCTCAGTAATTATCACTTGATAGAGGTTGTCGTATTCGTCTTCTTCTATCGCATTGATCTCTTTATTACTAAGTAGTTGGGTGAGCTGCGGTGTTGTGTTGCTGTGCCCAACAACTAAAGCCACGCCTTCAAACTGTTTGAGCTCTTGTGCGAATTTTTCTAAATCTTTAGCATCATATTGGCTGATTTTAATGCCTTGATAATCTGCCAGAGGTTGCGCCGTTTGCATGGTTCTTTTTGTCGCTGTTGAAAATATTTTTGTAACACCCACTGAAGAAAGTTGTTTGGCGATGTTTTGAGCTCTGAATAAACCAATGGCAGTCAAATCAGGATCTTTAATTCCCTCTTCAATTATTTTTTCGGCGTGTCTGACTAAGTATATGGTAGTATCGGCACTGACTATTCCAGAGAATAAAACCAGTATTAAAAGTATCTTTTTCATAGGAGTTGATTCAAAAAATGTTATCTTTAAGAACCAACCATTATAACAAATTATTTGAAATTTAACTTAAACATTATAATTTTAATTATCATGACAACTATTGCAATGGGTATGAGAATAATCAATATTGGAATAGAAATAAGCAATACAAGAACCATTTTGGTTTTTGAAAGTGCAGTAATTTTTCCAAATTGGCGAACACCAAAGGGAACTTGAAAAGAAGCGTTAGGGTTGTTTTGAAAGGTATTGTTAAATTGGGGATTGTGTTTGCTGTCTTTATCAATAAATTCACCTTCGATTATTTTATCAGATTCACAGTCTTTTGATAACTTGTCAATCAACATAAAAGTTTCGCTTGGAATATCTCCGGTAATGGTGATTTTGAATTGAGTCATACTCATGCGTGAAGTTTTGCCTGTTCTGCCAAATAAATCAAAATCAACTTCAGAAACTTGTTCATAAGCTCCAAATTGCAGCCATCCTTGAAGAAACTGTTCAACATGTTCTGTAGGGTCTTGATGGATTTCAATACTTAAGGTTTTATTCACTATTATTGTTAAGATTTAAAGCTTATAAGTAAGGCCAATTTATGAATTTTCAATTAAAAACCAAAAAATGTCATTGCTGATAATGAGGAATGATAATTAAAATCCAGATTTAATCATAACGTAATCATCCATAACATAACCTTTTCCTATATCTTGGACAATGGCATCTGTTTTGATGAAACCCATCTTTTCATAAATTTTAATGGAGTTTGTATTGTATTTATTAACGGTTAATTGAATCTTAGATAAACCTAACTCTTTGGACTTTTGTTCCAGATAATTATAGGCATCTCTTCCAATACCATGACCTCTGACATCACTCAAGACATACAATTTACTCAGAAATAAATAATCTGTATTAACCGTAAATGAAAAGTACCCTACTGGCTGGTTTTTGTATGAGATAAGATAATATATTGCCCCATTTTTCACTTGATTTTGCATCGAATGTACAGATTGAAACTTGTCCAACATATAATCCACCTGTTGCTTACCTATAATTGGAGTATAGTGTTCAGTCCAAACGATGTTGGCCAATTTTTCAATTAATTTAAAATCTTCTTTAGAGTGTGCTAAGGTAATTTTTATCATTTTTAAATAATACCAGATATCTCTTTTCTGGCCAATATTTTATCTAAGTCATAGATTAAACACATTAACTAATCTGTGATTAGATCTATTCAAAAAGGTTACATAATTTCAACAATCAACAACGGGGGTCAGAGGTTTGTTAGAATTTGCGTCATATTGCTAGTCATTTTTTGAATTGTATTTTGATTTTCTTTTATTCTTTGATTTATGAGTTCTAGTTGATTTTCAAAATAATCAGATTTCTTCAAATCATATTTATCTGCCATAAAAAGGCACTGTTGTATGAAGTTGATTTTTAAAGCGAGTCTAGCTGAATAATTCCAATGCTTGTCTTTGTGGCATAAGGTCTCAATCTTTTGTGGTTGATTGTTTAAATCATAAAACCACAGTTGCAAATAAGCATTGATAAGCGGTGTTTGTTTTTCTGCCTTTTCTAAGTTGTCTTCAATCCATTTTATTTTTTGTTGGGCATTGCTGGGTATTTCTTCATACCAATACTGGCTTAATAATGCCAGTTTGTTATTTTCTGTGCTGGGTTGTTGGTTGAATAAACTTTTTTGTATTTTATAAATGAGATATTCTTTGGATTGTTTACTGTTGATGTAATCTTGCGAATCTAAAAAATCAAGCAGATTTTTGGCCTCTTGTTTAAAAGGAGAAAGCAATGTGATCCATAAAGCCAAGTTATAGGTTTTAAGTGTTTTGGGGTGATCTAAACCGCGTTGCTTGATTAATAATTGATTGGACATAAGAATGTATTTTGATGCAGATTTAATACTGTTTCTTCGTAATTCTAATTCCGCAATATAAGAATAGGCTATTGCCAGTTCAACATCATCATTGACTTCTTTAAAAATATCAATTGCATTTAACAATAACTTCTCAGCTTTTTGTATGCGGCCTGTTTTGGATAATAAAGAAGCGTATCTTAAATATATTGATGCCAAATTTGGGTGTTTTGGATCAATATTAATTAATATATTGATGCTTTGTTCAAATAGTTTTTCAGCCTTCTCATAATGACCATAATTAACCTGAGTAGCGGCATAGTTTCTAATGGTTCCAGCTAAGCTGGTTTTTCTTTCAGGTAATTTTTGATAATCATCTATGGCTTTTTCAAACAATTCATTGGCTAAAGACCTGTTCCCCATTCTAAATTGTGTGATGGCCATAGATGCCAATAAGTCTACAACATATCCGGTATCGATTTCAGGATGTTTATTGATAAAATCAATTGAAAGCTCATGGATTTTAGTTTGTTCATTGAGTTCACTGAGTGAACCATGGGCACGTCCAAGAGAAGTATAGACTTTGAGCGTTAATATTGGTTTTGCTTGTGGATTAGTAGCTATTCTTTTAAGAAGCACATGAGATTCTTCAATGGTTTTTTCAAATTGTCCTGTGGCATGAAATAAGCCTAATTGTTCTACTTCATTATCTAATAGCTCAATTCCATCGGGTTGAACAAATTGATTTAATGCTTGGATGGATTTATTTTTAGCTTTTAGTGATTCAGAATAGTTGCCATTTTGTTTATAAATAATGGCCATGTTTTCATAGAAGTGAAATCGAAACTCTGGATCAGAGCTTAACACTGTGAATTGTTGTTTTTCAATTGATTCCAAAGTACTGACCAATTCTTGCGAGTTTTTTCCGCTCTTAAATGGATCAGCTTGCGCAAATAGAGCATTGATTATGGACAATGAGTTTTCTTTTTGAATGTGTGCTTTTTGGCTTTGGCTGGAAAAATTATTGATAAAATAAACAGCAGCAATGGTCGTGATAAATAGAATGAAAATTAAGCCACTGACAATTTGGTTACGTTTGATTAGTTTCTGTGTTTTATAAAAAAAAGAATCTTTGCTGGCTTTAATGGGTTTAAAGTTTAGAAATAAGTCAAGATCATTTGTAAAATCTTGCATGCTTGCATATCTTCTTTCAACATCGATGTGCATGGCTTTTTTGATGATATTAATTAAATCTTTGTTTAATTTTGATGATTTTAAGACTTTTTCAACATGCTTTTGAACATCAATAGGATGATATTGATTCAATTTTATGTCTGGTAAAGGCGTTTGATTTGTTATCAGATGAAGTAACATGGCGCCCAATGAGAAAATGTCCGTTCTGGCATCGACTTTATGGCCTTGGATTTGCTCAGGTGATGCAATGTCTATTGTGAAAACTTTGGTTGAATCCGCTGAATTGTTTTCTGCATTGGTGATAAAAGCAATGCCAAAATCAAGAATCTTAATTTCATTGTTTGAATCGACCAAAACATTGGCAGATTTTAAATCTCTGTGAATGATATTGTTATGGTGCGCATATGTCATTGCTTTGGCTATGGTTTGAACTATTTTTAGCCTATCAACCAGGTTTAAATTATGCATTTCACAATGGGTCATGACATCTTTTGCATTTTCTATATAATCCATCACCAAATAATGGGTTCCATCTTCGGTTTGGCCTCCATGATGAAATGAAATGATGTTTTTGTGGTTTAACTGCGCTAAGCTTTGTTGTTCCCGATAAAACAGTTCTAGGTATTTTTGAGCGGTGTGATACGGAGATAGAATTTTTAATGCCACATGCTTTTGAATATCAGATTGGGTTCTTTTTGCCAAATAAACACTGGACATGCCTCCAGTTCCAATCACGCTTAAGAGTTTGTAGTTATCAATTATTTTGCCAACTAAATTATTGGCATTTATATCGTGGGGTAAAAATTTTTCAAATGATGTGTTTTCAATGAGATCAAAATCATCATTTAATTTACTCACTATTTTTAAGGCTTTATCTTTAATTGACTGGCTTGATTGACTAGATTGAATGAACTTGATTTTATCTTGGATATTTAATTCAGCAGCTTTTTCACACAGTTCTTTTGCCAGTTTCCAATCGGAAATATTATGGGTCATTGTTCTTGAATCAAATTAAGCAGCAATGATTTTGCCATAAGCCACTGTTGATAAATTTTGTTTTTACTGGATTCAAAAATTGTGGCAATTTCTTCTAAAGAAAAGCCCCAATAAAATCTGAGTTCAACAATTCTGGCTAAATTTTCATCAATTTGCTCTAATTCATTAATGGCTTCATCCAATGAGACCAATTCAATTTCCATTGAATCTTCACCAGTGAGTTTTGTTAATGACAACACTGTATTAATGCCTTCTCTTTTTTGACTGTTGTGGCTTTTTAATAAATCCATTAAGTAAAAGCGCATACTTTTGGCAGCAATACAATAAAAGTGTTTGCGGTTCTTTAAATTAAGGTGTTTGGCAACATTGAGCTTTAAATAACATTCATTAACCAATATTGTCGGACTGATAGAGCGATCAGGGTTCAATTTATGTAACTGGCTAGAGGCAATTTTTCTTATTTCAGAATAGAGTAAATCAAACAATGTATCTATGTTCTGTTTTTGAGAATAGTCGTCAGATTCTAATAATAGCGTGATATCTTTATTGATAGGATTACTCATGTGTGCGATATTATGCTTAAATTTTACACGATATAAGGCTAAAAATCATGCTTGATTAAATATTTTCAATCAAATATGCGCCAGAGGCTTTTTATTATTCGTTCGAATTAACTGTCGTTGACCTAGCATAATGTTTATTTGATTTCCTTTCATAATCAACATAGAATAGTAAGGAAGTTAAATTTTTGGAATGTAAATGTCTCTATTATCATTAAGATTGAAGTGTCAGATTTTGATATTGAATATTGCATTGTTCTCTTGTTATGATGCAAAAGCATTAGATATTCTCACCGTTTGTGAGCAACCTGGCATGAATGTTGAGTTTCAAGAATGTGCTGCTCTGGTTAATCTATATAATATTACGGGTGGAGACAATTGGATAAATAATTCAGCATGGGGTTCTGCCAATGTCAATAATTGGTATGGCATTGAAGCTGATGTTATTGGCGGTCATGTTTTGTGGATTGATTTAGATAACAATGGACTCAACGGTGTGATTCCAAGCACACTGCGTGAACTAACAGAATTAACATTTTTAGATTTAAGTCAAAATCAATTGCAGCACATTATCCCAATTGATATTGGTGATCTAGAAAGTTTAAGTTATCTAAATTTAAGCAACAACTTGATGACAGGCAGTATTCCTGTTTCATTGGGCGATATTACCACATTACGCTCGGTCTTTTTATCCAACAATATTTTCACAGGTGAATTACCATCTGAACTGGGTCAGCTTGCGGCCTTAGAGGTTTTGTGGATTGCAGACAATGAACTGACTGGTCATTTGCCAGCTTCTTTTTCTGGCCTGAAAGCCTTAGAATCTTTTATCGCAGACAACAATGATTTTACTGGAAGTATCCCAAGTAGTTGGGGAAATTTGATAGCGCTTGAAACCTTAAGCCTCAATAATAACAATATGTCGGGTAGATTAACTGTTTGTATAGGTCGCTTAAGTGCATTGCGATTGCTGTTACTCAGCCAGAATAATCTATCTGGAAAATTACCGATGACTTTAAACCAACTATCAAATCTTGAAGTTTTAAATCTCATTGAGAATAATTTTAACGGACCCATGCCTAATGTTGGCGAATTAACTCAGTTACACACTCTTTCTTTGGGTGATAACCAATTAACTGGCACTTTACCCTTGAATTATGCAAACCTTAATCTGAATAATTTATCAATATACAGCAATAATTTAGATTATGACACCAGCACTTCAAGCAGACCAGCAGTGATTCCTGCGCCACTTGTTGATTGGTTTAACAGCATAAATTCTACTCTCATTGATTTTCAAACTGACTCAGTCAATTTATTTGATGATGGATTTGAATCTTTGCAGGTATGCGATTTATGAAACTTCATTAACCCGATGTTGTTTAATGTTTAGATTCAATTTTTTGAGAAGGGCCATTGGCCAAAAGTTAGATCAGTTTTTTGCCGTATTAAACAAACGGTTTAACTCTTCAGACTGTAAAAATTTTGATGGTGAAGCAACCTTTGCCTTGGTCACTGTTAATTTTTCGACCACTTATTATCTCAAGCTGATGTTATTGACTTTATGTGAGCAAAATAATTTAGATAAAATTTCTCAAATTATTGTTGTGGACAATCACTCAAAAGATGGAGGCACGATTTTTTTAAAGCAGTTGTCCCAATCTGTTAAAAAAGTAGAGTGTGTTAACAACTATTTTTTCAAGACACATGCCAGAGGCGTCCGGATTGGCATTGAACATTTGAATCAATTGAGTTCTAAAAATGCCAGCAATGCTAATATCTTAATGGTCTGTGATACAGATATTATTTTTCGAAATAAAGATACTTTGAATAAGATATCTGAAATATTTGAATCTTCAGATGCTGCATTTGTAGGCGAATTAAGATACAGCAATACTGTGTGTCCACAGGCACAAGCATCTTTTTTGTGTGTGCGGCGTGACATCTATTCTAGAATAGACATTAAACCTTTTGTTAATCACGGTTCACCTGCTTACTGGATGCAAAAGAGTTTATGGAAGGCAGGTTTAAAGCTGCATGATTTTAAAAGCAATCATGGAGGATTTATTTTACACCGTGGTAGATCCGGTGTAGCCGCTGCAAAAAAACACCATCCCATGAGTAGTTTTGCTCAAGTTGAAAATAATCAAGCGCACTATATGGGTGTGGAAAATGGTGATCAGATTTGGCAGGCAGCTGAAAAAAAGTATTCTGAATTACTAAAAAAAGAAAACGAGAAAAGCTTAATTGATTATCTTTCTCAAAAATTGGTCAACTAAATATGGCGTTTTCATTAAAAATCATTTCAATAATCTTATTTGTCTTGATGGTCAATAATACCAAAGCCTTACCTTGGGAAGTGTGGCAAGAGACAAAGTCAATGGCACAGCTTAATTCAGGAACACAATCATTATTGCGTTCAAGCTATTGCCCTTACAATTGTCGATTTGATCGAACGTCCTCAGGTGATACACGATTTTTAAGAATGGAAGGTGATGAGGCTGTTATTTTTGAAGAATTAAATCCAGGAGCCATCTCTCGGATTTGGATGACATCAGGGATAATGGGCGCCAGTGTAGATTTAGATGCCAATGTTCGGATTAAATTTTATTTTAATGGAGAGCCGATGCCAAGAATTGATGTGCCATTACCACAATTGTTTGATAACTCTGTGTCGCCCTTTGTTTCTCCTTTGGTCGCCAACAGATTGATCTCAAGCGGAGGAAATATCAGTTATGTGCCCATTGCTTATTCTGATAGTTTGAAGATTTCCTTAACCAATGCCACCGATTATAAATTGTGGTACCAGTTTAATTTTCACAGATTAACACAAGAACATGAGATAGAAACATTTGATTTTCAACAGAGTTTCTCAGAATTATCTGAATTATTAAATCAAACTGGTGATATTTGGCAGACATCTGAATCGATTCAGTCCGATACTACCACATTGGCAGCAAATCAAGTAACTAACCTTTATGAAAGCGAACAAGCAGGCTGGATTAAATCATTAAAAATAGACATTGATGAGAACTATTATGATGATGTTGAATTGATTCTCAGTTTTGATGATCACATTCATAGCCAATTAAAATTGAGTGAATTTTTTGCTATTGGTGGCCAATTTGGAGTCACTACTCAATCTTTATTTGTCGGTTTAAATGATGAAGGAAGTCTTTATTCAAATTTTCCTATGCCTTATTTTAAAAACATGAAAATAGATTTATTATTAAACAATGATAACTTGAATGACACCTCGGTTTTATTTGAAATGGGTCTAGATCATCAGACTCCAAATAATGGAGTGGGATTGTTTACTAGCCAAAGAAACAATACATGTCCATCCGCTCCTTTTTTGGATACGGTCGTGTTAAATTCACAATCTCGAGGAAAATGGATTGGGCTCTATACTGAAAATTCATCAGTCAACTCACTTTCAAAACAATATTTAGAAGGAGATGAACGTGTTTATATAGATGGAGACATTCATCCAACTCACTATGGAACTGGCGTTGAAGATTTTTACAATGGTGGTTTTTATTATGATCAAGGTGATTTTTCATCACCATTGCATGGTGCTCCATTTTCCTATTATGCTTCAGCCAGTCAGTCTATTACAGCCTCTTATCGGTTTATGCTGACTGATGGAATTGACTTTCAACAATCAATATTGGCCCAAGTTGAAAACGGACCGTTTGGCGATCTTGAAATGTGTACAAAATCTATTGCTTATTTTTATTCCGCTGCAACACATTTTCAAAGCATTGATATACTTGATTTGAATTCTGAAATTTCAATTTCAGATCATAATTATACAACCAGTGAAGCAGAAAAATGTGAATCTCTATTGGCAACATTTTTGGATGAGCCGGCCACACAATTAGAAAGCCAATCCTGTAAAATCAATTCTGGAGAGATTACTTTTGATTTTATCCCGAATCAGCTGGCAAGAAATTTTCGAATGAAAAGATTATTTGATAACAGTTATCCAGACCAAGTGGCTGATATTTATGTCAATGATGTTTACCAAGGACGATTCTCTTATGTTCCTGAAAAACCAGCATCCTATATACCATCAAACCCAGATAGAAAATGGCAACAAGATTCTATTGATTTTACAATAGATAATAATAACCAGATACAGGTGAGAATAGTGCCAAGATTTGATACAGGCAACTTTACCGCTGCAAAATATGAATTGCTGGCAGAAGTATTACCAGATGTAATTTTTGCTGATTCTTTTGATTGATTTTTTGTCTGTGAATTAAGCATTTGGGCAACCACAAGGGTTGCACCGTTCATGTTTATTGAATTGCCGTACAGTGTACTCCTTGTAGGTACGCAAATATCCTTTCGTCAAAACCGAGCATTGAACAGAAAAAATTACTATTATTCCGTATATCAATTTATTAAAAATGCACATTAACCACGTTTTTTACTGATAATAGTGCATTAATGCAAATTAAACCTGATTATAGCGTATAAAACCCCCTCTATTATTCGATAAAACGATGTGATATAATCAAATTCACTAATAATAGGCTCAAAAATGACTGTTTTACATAAATTAATGTGCACTAATGCACTATTATCAAGTTGTTATAACCTAAACGGAAATCTAGAATCGAATGAGTAAAGAAAGAAATGCTGGCCCACTTATTACTGCGCAAACAGGTTGGGAAGAGTCTTTCCTTATTGGAACCGAAGATGAGCTTCTAGGATTTGCAGAGAGCATTATCAATGCGGTTAAAGCAGCCAAAGATGATGATTTTTTTGGTGAAAAAGCTAAAACATCTAAGTTTCATCAAGTTACAGGTCAATATAGTGAGGTGCTATTTGACTGGCTAGTTGTTACAAAAGATAGTGAGCAAACAATCGAGCTCTCGCGAAAAGTCGAGGGATTATAACAATACGCTCAATTTGACAGTTTTTCCGTTGCTTCTTTTTGTGGTAAAAAACGCTACCACAAAAAGGCTCCTCCAAAACTGCAAATTAGCTCTGCGTTAACTGCCTATGAAAATTATCACATGGAACTGTAATGGTGCATTAAGAAAGAAGCTTGTTGAAGCTGATTCTTTGAATGCAGACGTGCTCATTATTCAAGAGTGTGAAGACCCGTCGTTGTCTACTAAGGCATATCAAGAATGGGCCGGTGATTATCTTTGGGTAGGTACAAACAAAAATAAAGGCATTGGCATATTTCCGAAGGCTGGCAATACAGTACAACAACTTAATTGGGCAGGTACGTTTCAAATTAGCGGCCTAAAGACTCAGAGTCCATCAACAACATGGGCCACCAAAGATTTGCTGTTATTTTTGCCCTTCAAGTTAAATGATTATTACAACGTGCTAGCTTGCTGGACTAAAGGTAGTGATTCAAAAATCTTTGGTTATATGGGGCAGTTTTGGAAGTACCTGCAAATACACAGAGATGAACTAAATCAAAGTAATACAATTATTGCAGGTGACTTTAATAGTAACGCAATATGGGATAAGCAAGATCGTTGGTGGAGCCACACAGATACAATTAATGAGCTTTCGGCAATAAATATCGAAAGCTTGTATCACCATCAAACAGGTGAACAGCAAGGCCAAGAGACTCAACCCACTTTTTACCTTCATAGAAAAGAAGTTAAGCCTTATCATATTGATTATGTTTTTATGTCTAGTAACCTTTTGTCATGCAGTACAATTGAGCTAGGTAAAATTAATAAATGGCTGTCTGTCAGTGATCATATGCCAATATGTGCAACTATCAGCAGTTAACAAGCGGCTCCACCGGACAAATTTTAGTGTCACCTTTTTTGTCCCAAAAAAGCCGCCACAAAAATTTGCTCGGTGAGCCGGGCGTCGAATCTAAATTTTGTTGAACAATAAGTCCACACTAAAAATCTAACAATAAAACTCTATATCGTCCAAAAGATTGCCGCATCGTTCCTCCTTTTAATGACGTGTTTTTTGGATTTTCTTTGCGAAACTTTGCGCCTT
>JBGCFT010000246.1:0-4095 GCA_045107085.1 Marinicellaceae bacterium
GAGAAGAATTCGCCTAACCATCAATGATGAAACCACTCTTCCAAACTTAAACGGCACAGTTGAGCAGCGAAGATCTGGACATCAAGCCATTATCACTACTAAG
This sequence comes from Marinicellaceae bacterium, assembly GCA_045107085.1. Classification (GTDB taxonomy): domain Bacteria; phylum Pseudomonadota; class Gammaproteobacteria; order Xanthomonadales; family Marinicellaceae; genus NORP309. The sequence continues at coordinate 104 of JBGCFT010000246.1, forward strand.
TTATTTAATGATGAATTAGCCCAAACCTATAAAAAGTGCGGTGCCATTATTTCATCCGTTGAACACATGACTTTGGAAGAAATTTTTGTCTCAGAAGTGCAATCTAGTAGACTTAATGCCTCTAGTAAAGCAGGAGAATTATCATGAGCTTGTCAAAACATCCTTCGGTAATCAATGCCATCATCAGAAAAGATTGGACTTTTAATAAAAAATACTTGCTGCTTTTTTTCACGGTAGCCTTGTTATCTGTGGCCATGCTATCTGTTGAAAGTAGGGTTTTCTATATCGGTATGGTTTTATTGTTATCGGTGCTGATTCTCATTGGTGCTTTATTGGTGACAACAACAGTAGTAAACGAGAGAAAAAACCACACATTAACTTTTTTAATCAGTCTGCCACTGACTTATATGGATTATACCAAAGCGAAAATGATCATAAATCTGGCGTCCTATTTTGTGATCTGGATTATATTAGTAACGAGCACAATTGCTGTCATCTTTTATTCTGAGCATTTACCTAATGGTTTAATTCCTTATGCTTTAATACTTTTAATTGAATTAATGGTGGCATTTATCCTTATTTTGGCCACAGCTCTGATATCAGAATCAGAAACTTGGACCATCGTAGTGATGACTATCACTAATATTGGTTTCTCCCTATTCATGTTTTTAACTGCCAGTATAGCGAGTATTAATCAACACATGGAAGGCCCAATCCCAATCTGGAATTCAACAGCGCTGATGATTATTGGCATTGAAATTTTAATAGGCATTCTCATTATTGGCGCCACATTTTATTTTCAATCACGTAAAAAAGATTTTATTTAAACTCTGTAACACTCACAAAGGAACAACACATGAAAATTCAATTTAACAACTTATCAAAAAAAACCATTTGCATATCTATACTATTAATCGTGCTTATGACCCAAGGTTGTAGCAATGATAACAATACAGAAACTCAAGCATCACTAACTAATAAAACAATTGTAGCTGAAGTTGACAAAACTGATGCACCTGCCATCGATATGCATACGGCAGTTATTACAAATAATATTGAAGCGATAAAACAACACATCGCAGCTGGTTCAGATTTGAATCAAAAAGATCCCTTTGGTGGTTCAAGTCCACTCATTTCAGCGGCCTTATTTGAAAAAACGGATATTGCAAAACTATTAATTGATGCTGGTGCAGATATTAATTTCACAAATAATGATGGTTCAACCGCACTACATACCGCGGCTTTTTTCTGTAGACCTGAAATTGTTAAATTATTATTGGCCAATGGCAGCGATAAAACCATCATCAACAAAATGGGAGCAACCGCTTATGATTCTGTTGCAGGTGACTTCAAAACGATAAAGCCAGCCTATGATATGTTAGGTCAGTCTTTAGCGCCGATGGGCTTAGTACTTGATTATGATCAGTTAAAAAAGACTAGACCCATCATTGCTGAAATGTTGAAATAGGATACATTTCAATGGAATTCTCACAAAGACGTTATGACATCGATTGGTTGCGTGTAATAGCTATAGCTCTATTGCTTTTCTATCACACAGCCATTGGTTTTCAGAGCTGGGGTTTAATGATAGGTTTTATAACCAATAAAGAGCCTTGGACTGGTTTATGGACACCCATGACACTTCTCAATGTCTGGAGAATTCCTTTATTGTTTTTTGTTTCTGGAATGGGCGTTTATTTCGCCATTCAAAAAAGAAACTGGAAGCAATTACTTCAAGAACGAACAAAAAGAATATTGCTGCCTTTTGTCTTTGGAATGGTTGCTATAGTACCCATACATTGGCTTATTTTACAAAGTTATTATGAGTGGGAATTAAGCTACAAAGCCCATCCTTCTCATTTGTGGTTTTTAGGCAATATTTTTATTTACACAATCTTATTAATGCCGGTTTTTATATTGTTTAAAAAACATAAAAACAGTCACTTCTTAATAAAATTAAAGGCATTTCTAGCCCATCCTAGTAGCATTTTGCTTGTCATATTATTATTTGTTGCAGAAGCCATGATAATAAAGCCATACCCATTTGAACTGTATGCTATGACTATCCATGGTTTTGTGATTGGTTTATTGGCCTTTTTATGTGGTTTTTTGTTTATGTATAGTGGCACACCATTTTGGGAAATGATAAACAAATGGAAATGGTTATTTGCCCTCAGTGCACTGGCATTATACATCTTCAGAACCCATCAAGGACAAGTCCAAATTCCGCTTTATCGATTGTCCATTGAATCTACTTTATGGATTTATACAGTATTTGCATTTGGGTATAAATATCTTAATAATAATAGCAAGGTTTTGATATACCTGAGCCAAAGTGCCTATCCAATATACATCATTCATATGATATTTCTTTATTTGGCTTCATACTTAATATTTCCACTAGCAATAGATGTGAAAATAAAATATTTTCTTGTGATGGCTAGCCTCTTTGTTGGATCTTTCACATTTTATGAGTTTTGTATAAAAAGAATTAACTTTATTCGTCCTCTTTTTGGATTGAATAAATTAAAAAATGATAATTTAGTTTAAGCTTTGTCGATTAAAAATTTGATCTAACAAGTAAGAGCCGAACTTGCCGGCTCTTATGTCTTTTTTGAATGCCTGTTTCTGCTTTTGTCTTTTGGCTTTGTTGCTCTTATCATGAACACTGCCTTTTCGTAAGATTGCAGCACGGGCAATGTGGTTTCGTATTGGATTACGATTATTATCGGGCATAATTTTTCTCCTATAGCTGTAAGTAATGCCATTGTGGTGATTGAAGTTTTCTCAATTTTTTGTATGAAAAACGGTCTTCATTGATAAATTGAGGCGCTTGTGTCACCTGTTTAAATCCAAATTTCTTTGGAAGTTTCGTATACAAAGATTTTGGTGGTCCATAATCCTTGTCTAACGCTTTTAGGTGCGAACCCGTTTTATAATCATAATAAAACACGTGTTTCACACCAATTTTTTCAACCAAGAATTCTAATGTGGCACAAAGAATGGCTTCATCCCAGATAGACATTAATGGCTTAATAAGCTGCTTAAAATATTTATCAAACAACTTCTTATTAAACTTATAGCCATAAAAGCTATCATTTTTTGGGTTGCTTAAAAAATCATAAGCATCATAAGCTTCTCTTAGCCAATCATTTTGCACTTCTTCAATTAATACTTCAGAAAAGTCTTCACTAAAGTCTAGCCTAGACCAGGCCATGGTATTTCTATTTTGGCTAATCGGATGGCTATCATAAGCAAATGGTTCATCATCGTACTCCTCTAGCTCGACAGTTTTCTTATAAATCCTGTCATGCGATTTTGTGAAATTTAATTGCAAAACCAAGTTGTGACCTTTACGGCAGGTTTGTTGCCATGCTGGGCGATCACCGCCCCATTGGCCTAAACTTAATGTAAAGTGGTGAATTTTTGTTTCCCACAATGCCATAATGGTTTGTTCATCAATTTGGTTTGAACCGTATTGAGCTAACCATTTTTTAATTTTTGGTTTGTTGCAAAATTGTGCATACTGACTGTGCTTCAAATCTTTAACACTCATGGTGTTATTGATTAAATGTTGAAATAAAAACATACAGTACTTGTCTTTAAAATAAGTGTATGTGTTTCTTTCATCAGACAAGCAGTATAACATTTCGTCTAATTGTTTCTTGTTCATTGTTATTCTCTGTTTGTATTTTGGTTAATTTCTTTCGTCTTTCTTTGTATCTACTAATGAGTAAATTTTTCATATTCATTCCTCTGGTTTTGAATAATAGGAACCACCTTTTATTCGGTTTTAATAATATTAAATTGTTCATTAGAGGTTAAAGTTCAAGGCTTGCAAATAGGAGTTTATAACTATAAATGACTATTTGTATAACGCTGAAATTTAAGTTCTATTGCTCAATTTAACCTTTAACGCAAACTACTTGTTTTAAAGTATGTTTGATTTCAACCAAATCACTTTGGTTTTGCATGACTTGATCAATGTCTTT
>JBGCFT010000247.1:0-25148 GCA_045107085.1 Marinicellaceae bacterium
CATGTCATATTTCATTTCATCCATGTTAGCACCTGGCTTGAGTGAAATGCCACCCGTATCAAAAGTGATGCCTTTTCCCACTAATGCATGCGGCTTTTGGTTTTTATCAGCCCCATTGTATTTCATAACCACCATTTTAGGATTGTTGCGTGATCCTCTGGCAACAGCCATCAAGGCATTCATTTTCAAAGTGTTCATTTCTTTGTGGTTTAATACAGTCAACGAACAATTATCATATTTATGGGTAATTTTTTTGGCTTTTTTTGCCAAATATTTTGGGTTACAAATATTTGGAGGCAAGTTGCCTAATTCACGGGTAGTTTCAACACCTTCTGCTATGGCAGCCGCTTGAGCTACATCACTGCTGTGTTTGTCATCGATATATAGGTCCATAGATTCGATGTGGTGAATGTTATCTTTTTTGAAATTTTTGGTCGCTTCATAACGGTAAGCAGCATGGCTTGCAGCAATAGCGATTACTTTACAGGCTGTTGCACTATCTGTGTTATGAAACTCTAGGCTTGTCATAAAGTTACTAACACTATTGGCAGGTGTAGCCACCAAAGCTTTAATGGCCTTGCTAGTTGCAGTTTGTAGGGTACCCAAATCACATTTGTCTTTTTTACCTAATCCAACAAGCACGATACGATGACCGTTTTTTGAAAACAATGTTAATACTTCGCCCGTATTAGCTTTAAAATCTTTACTTTCTGTTAATTTAGATATTTGACCGTCTACAAGTTGGTCAATTTCTAATATTGTTGAGTTATAACTTTCATCAGAGTAAGCAGCAGCAATGATTGCATCTGATTGTATACTATTTGGTTTAGTTAATGATGATGTGATTTTCATGCGTTTCTCCATTATTCAATTAGGTTATGTTAAGATTCACATTTTTTAAATTGAAGTGTTCTGTGTTTCTTAATCAGTCGTGCATTTTAAACAACTATAAGGTTATGTTCCAGTATTAAATGAAGCCATTAAGAGAAAACCATTGCAAATTTTAGGTAGTTATCTGCGAAAAGAAACAATCAAAGCCTTTGTAGGTATTTTGCTTGTTTTGTTTTTGGTGAGTGTAGGTGTCGCTTTTGCAGAAACTTTACGGGTTATCGCTAGAGGTGTTTTGCCAGCATCGATGTTGTATATTGAGTTAGGTTTAAGAACCATTGATGTCCTGACAATTCTTTTGCCTCTATCATTGTATTTGGCAGTCTTATCAAAGTTGGCTATGTTATATAGAAATCAGGAGTTGATTATATTTCACTCTTCTGGAATAAGCTCTAAACGATTAATGAGAATGTATGTTCCGCACATGGTTTTTTTCTTTATTTTTCTATTGATATTGGCTCTCTTTGTTGTGCCCTTGGCGTCAAGAACTTCTGAACAAATGGTGCTCGACGCCAGTAAAGATGTGTCATTAATGGGATTAAAGGAGGGCGTCTTTCAAGAATTATCAGGGAGTAATTCAGTCATTTATATTCGCAAGATAAACATTGAAGACAACAGGTTGGAAAACATATTCATCAATGTTAAGCATGAAGATAGAGTGGATACGTTGACTGCGGAATATGCTTATCAATATGAAGATTCGATTACCAAAGAAAGATACATCACTCTTTTTAATGGATTTAGAAACGAAGGTGTTCCTGGGACAAAAAAATACCAACTAATGCGTTTTGAAAAAAATGATATAAAGCTACCAAAATTAAAAGGAAAATCGGTTGATGTTGACGAGGACGGCAAGACCATGACGGAGCTGATAAATTCTGATCGTTTGGTTGATAAAGCTGAAATTCACAAAAGAATTTCCCCAGCAATAGTTATAGTCGTTTTAATATTAATAGCTGTGTCTATATCCAAAACTTCTCCAAGAGAAGGAAAGATTTTAAATTTATTATTGGGTTTGTTGATATATATTGCCTATCTGAATTTATTAACCATTGCGATTTCATTAATCGCTCAAAATAAAGTGCCTGTTTGGTTGGGAGCATGGTGGGTTCATTTAATGTTTATATCATACGGATTGTGGCGCATTCACAAAGCAGATAACATGTCATAAATGATGAATATATTCTCTACTCTTAATCGTTATATTTTTAGGTCTATTAGCTCTGGATTAATCTTATCAGTTTTACTGTTTTTGACATTGGATGTTTTAATTGGATTTATACAACAAATCAATGCTGTAGGCAAAGGAGATTTTACAGTTGGAAACGCAGTTTTTTATACATTACTAACTATACCAAGTAAGATATATGGAATGTTTCCCTTGAGTAGTGTCGTTGGTGTTATGATTGGATTGGGAGCTCTAGCTGCTCGTTCAGAACTTGTGGTTATGCAATCAGCAGGAATAAGTCGTTTAAAAATTGCTTGGATTACAATTATGTCTTTAATTGTCTGGCTTGTGCCCATCTCAATAATGGGAGAATATGTTGTTCCTACAGCGATCATTAAAGCTGAATCATTTAGAAGTTCAAAAGTAAACAAAGACACGGGCTTAGGAGTTAATACAGGAGTATGGATCCGCGATGGTAATATAATCTTTAATGCCCAGCCTATTGAAAACAATTCAAAAAATGACTTGAACAATATTGTTATGAATAATGTAACGGTTTATGAGCTAGATGATAAGCTACAAGTCATTAAGGTATCTAAAGCAAAAAGTGCAACACACTATGAAAATAGTTGGGAACTGCATGGATTAGAAGAAACTAAATTTATTGATTCGGGTGTCGCAACAAAACTAATCGATAAACAGATTTGGGAATCCAGAATCGAACCAAATATTTTAAATATTGCTACAACACGCCCAAAAAATTTAAGCATAAGGGACATCATTAAATTTAAAGAATTTCAAGCCGATAAAAATAATACACCACTAAAGTTTGATATTGCTTTATGGTCTAAGTTGTCCTATCCATTGTTGGTGATTGCCACAGGCCTAACTGGATTGCCTTTTTTGTTCGGTTTGTTTCGAGCAGGAGGCTTTGGACAGAGGTTACTAATTGGCGTTGTTCTGGGGATAGTTTTGTATCTATTAAAATGGACCCTGTTAAATGTAGGAGAAGTATTTAATATTCATCCTTTTATTGTGACAGCATTTCCATCTGTTGTGATTTTGTTTTTTGTTATGTGGTTCTTAAATCTCCAACAGAAAAAGAATTAAGGAATATGAGTTGTCTCTGATTGACTGATTAAATCCATCCAAGATTTTTTAGAGGGCGATAAAATTTTCCAAAACAAACCAAGACCAACCAATAATGTAGACAATAGACCAGCTACGAATCTCAGAGTTGCTTGATTCCAACTGATTTGATTTTGATTAATATCGGTCGGAATAATTTTTATTTTCCAGGCCCGCATACCCAGTGTTTGGCCTCCAATTTTCCAAGAATATACATAGTACAATGCAATTTCAGATAGTAACAATAAACTGAACCAAGACGAAAATCTTTCTACTTCAACACCGCCACGCAGTATAAGTACAATCATTGATGTTACGATTAAAAGACCTGCAATTGGAAACACATCATATATGAAGGCTGCGAAGTGTTTCCATATAGGTGTTTTAGTCATATTTAAGCCAATTTAAAAAGAACTTTATTATATCTTTCAAAATAACAAATTAACAAAATTTGATTAAACTATTCAAAAAAAAAAGAAAAATTCGTTAAATAAAAACTTTTCTTTTTGCTTAAACAAATGTATTCTAGGCAATCTTATAGATGAGTACAGATGTAGGTGAGTTAGTTTTTTTATAAAAACAACAATTGACATCTGATTTTCCTTAATCAGAAATAGAGTGAAAGCAAAGTATGTTTAATCATAATCGAAATAATCATATACTCAGTAAAACCTTGATGAGTATTATTTTAGCCATGACAGTATTAACTGTTAATGCCCAACAACTTAAAACAGCTGTTCAAGTGGCTGTAGACACAAATCAGGCTTCAGCAGCTGCACAAGTAAGAATTGATTCGGTCAATAATCAAACAGATAACTTGACTTCAGAATATAGAAATCTGTTAAATCAAATCGAAAGTTTGCGTGCTTATAATAAGCAGTTAGAAGACGTTGTGATGGATCAAAGAGAAGCCATTGAATCAATTAATCAAGAAATGACCACATTGGAACAAACCAATAGAGCAGTTGTTCCATTAATAATTGAAATGATTGATTCATTGGGGCAATTAGTTGAAGCTGATTTGCCATTCAAGAAAGACGAAAGATCAGCAAGGGTTGTAGGTCTTGAAGAAATGATAGGAAAGTCTGATGTGACTACTGCAGAAAAATACAGAAAAGTAACAGAAGCATTCAGTATTGAATTAGATTATGGCTCAACAGTTGAATCTTATACTGGAACACTTCCTTCTGGAAAACAAGTGGATTTCTTGAGAGTTGGAAGAACATCATTGATTTATCAAACATTGAATCAAGAAGAGTCAGGCTGGTGGAATCCTAACAAAGGAACATTTGAAACATTAGACAGACAATACAATGCTGAAATAAAAGAAGCCATTCGTGTTGCGAAAAAACAAGCTTCTCCGAATTTAGCAGGTTTACCTGTTTTAGGCGCAGAACCAGCAGGAGGACAATAACATGATATCAACTCAATTGAAAAAACATCTACTTTTAGCACTAATTATATTAGTCTCAATTAATACTGCCAATGCAGCCATGACTTTATCAGAACTGGTAGAAGCAGTGAAAAAATCAGCAACTGAGAGTTCTGCTGAAAATAAACAACGTGTTGCAGAGTTCGTCCAAGAAAGAAACCAGCAACAAAGATTGTTAACTAATGCTAAAAATACATTAGCTGAGCTAGAGAGAAATACCAATCTTTTAAAGCAAGAATTCGATGAAAATGAAAAAAATCTTGCTTCACTTGAAACAATTAGATTTGAAAGAGCAGGTAACCTAGGTGAAATGCAAGGTTCTGTAAAAATACTATCAGGAGATCTAAGAAGTCGTGTTGAGAACTCACTTACTGGCGCTCAGTTTGAAGGCAGAGCTGAATTTTTAGGTGAATTAGCAGCTAAAAAAGAATTGCCTACAATTGAAGATCTGAAGCAACTTTGGTACGAAATGACTCGCGAAATTTCTGAACAAGCAAAAATTGTTAAATTTACCGCTCCAGTATTGAATGCGGAAGGTGAAATTGAAAATGATGTGAATGTAATAAGACTCGGTGCATTTAACGCTTTCGATATGGATGGAAACTTTCTAACATGGAATCCAGAAGGACTAGCAAACAAAGGTGTTTTATATAGACTTCCAAAACAACCTACAGGTAAGTACAAAGGGTTGGCCAATTCATTTGTTAATGCTGGTTCTGGAGCTGTAGTTCATGCACCTATTGATTATACAAAAGGTACCATTCTTCAAATGGTAGTTCAAACACCAAGTGTTAAAGATAAAATAAAGCAAGGTGGAACGGTTGGTTACGTAATTATCGGATTAGGTATATTTGGTTTGCTTTTGGCTTTATGGAAATTCTTAAGTTTATTTATTACAGGTTCTAAAATTAAGAAACAGTTGAAAAGCAAAACACCAAGTTCAAGCAATGCTTTAGGTCGTATCATGCATATTTATACTGATAATCCTGAGGCAGATGTTGAAACATTAGAGTTGAAAATGGATGAGGCAATCCTTCGTGAAACAGCACCTCTCGAAAGTGGTTTGTCTTTCATTAAAGTAATGTATGTCATTGCTCCTTTATTGGGTTTATTGGGTACTGTTGTAGGTATGATTGCTACTTTCCAAATGATTACTTTGTTTGGTACAGGAGATCCTAAATCAATGGCTGGTGGTATTTCTCAAGCCCTAGTGACTACAGTGTTAGGTCTTGTTGTTGCTATTCCATTAACAATACTTCATTCAGTTCTTCAATCAATGGCGAGAAGACAAACTCAAATACTCGAAGAACAAAGTGCGGGTATTATCGCTAGAATGGCGGAGAAATAAGATGTTATTCCAGTTAAAAGAATCCTGGTATAAAATTCTTAGTTTTATTGACATGGGTGGCCCAGTTTTATGGGCCATTATGGTTGTTTTGTTTTTTATGTGGTTAATGATACTAGAGAGACTTTGGTACTTTAATGTTTCATTTCCTCGATTAAGAAAGAGCGCCTTGAAACATTGGCATGAAGAGAGAACTGATACAACCAGTTGGTATGCTAAAAGAGTGCGAGAACAAATAGTTTCTGAAGCGAATATAGCATTGAGATCTGGATTAGGATTTCTAGATGCGTTGGTAGCGATTAGCCCATTGTTGGGTTTGTTTGGAACTGTTTATGGTATGTTGAATGTATTTGATATCATGGCAATGGAAGGTACTTCCAATGCACGAGCAATGGCAGGTGGTGTGGCAAAAGCCACTATACCAACCATGGCAGGTATGATTGCAGCACTTTCAGGTGTGTTTTTTACGACATATTTCAAGCAAAAAGCAACCAGAGAATCTGAAAGACTTGAAGATTCTATGCACCACAGTTAAAAATAGATAAGAATTAAACATTGAACAACTGACAAATATCATTGTCAATTGTATTGAATATAAAAATTTTATAGAGGTCCAGAGATGAGACGTAGACATTTTCACGAAGATGAAGCAGAAATTAATATTACTCCTATGTTGGACGTAGTATTCATAATGCTGATATTTTTTATTGTAACAACTTCCTTTGTTAAGGAAACAGGTGTTCCAATAAATCGCCCATCAGCATCAACAGCAACACAAGTTAAGAAAGGTAATATACTGATTGCAATCAAAGATACTGGTAAAATTTGGATTAACAAACGAGAAGTAGATTTGAGAGCTGTACGTGCGGTTGTTGAAAAAATGCACGCGGAAAACCCTGAGGGATCGGCTGTAATTATCGCAGATAGAGGTTCTAGAACGGGTGATTTAGTGACAGTAATGGATCAAATCAAGGCAGCAAAGGTCGAAAAGATTTCAATTGCAGCAACCAAAGCAGAATAAGCGGAGAAAGTTGTTATGAGTAATATAATAAGAAGCTCTTCAGCGATAATACCATCTGTTATTATCACCTTTTTTCTTTTCATAGGGATGCATTGGTTAGTTAACAGTTCTAAGCATGCAAAACCAGGAGATGATGATCAGATTTCAATTGATTTTGCTCCTGTAAAAGTTGATGATGAAGTGAACCAGAAACAAAGGCGAATCCCTAAGAAGCCGCCTCCTCCAAAAGATCCACCGCCCCCAGAAAAAATGAATGTTCAACAAAATCAGCAGAACATTAATAATATGCCAACACCAAATATACCTGCATTAGATTTAGGTATAGGTGGAGATGGACCGTTTCTAGGAGCAATGGGACAAGGTATTGATTTAAGTAAGGATGGTGACATTATTCCTATAGTTACAATTGCTCCAAACTACCCTAGAAAGGCAGCCATTGCTAAGATTGAAGGCTGGGTTGAAATTGCATTTACGATTACAGAAGGCGGTACTGTTATTAATCCTAAGGTTGTAGCTGCAAAACCAGTACGAATCTTTGATCGAGAAGCATTGCGTGCAATATTGAAATATAAATTTAAACCGAAAATAGTTGATGGAGTGGCCATGACTCAAGAAGCTACTCAGAAAATTGAATTCAAGCTTGCAGGAGATTAAATTATGATGTTATTCAAAAATAAAGTATGGGCAATATTAATCCTATTAAGTTTTATTTCACAAGATTTATTAGCAGGGTCTCTCAAAACAAATAATCCAGAAAGAAAAAGAGAGTTAGTGGAAGGGTTTACTGAACAAGTTTATAATAAGATGGTGAAGCTACAAGAAATGGTAGCCAATGAAATGTATGTAGAAGCTCGAGCTGGCCTTGAACAGTTATTAAAGAAAAGACTGAATAATATGGAACTGGCAAATGTCAATCAATACATCGGGTGGATCGATTCAAGTGAAGGTAAATATATCGATGCAGCCAATAGATTTCAAAAAGCTTTAGATTCAGAGGCTCTGGAAAATCAAGCTCATTTTGGCATGATGCTTCAAATGGCTCAAATGTACATGGCAGGAGAACAGTTACAGAAGGCATTAGATATGTTAAATGAATATTATTCTGTTGTCGATGAAATTGAAGACAAAACATTTGCATTTGAAGCCAATATTCATTACCAAATGGAAAATTATGAAAAAGCTATACCACCTATGAAAAAAGCCATCGAACTTTCTGAAGAGCCGAAGGAAAGGTGGAGTTACTTACTTTATGGTGCGTATAAACAATCTTCAAAATTTAGAGAAGCAGTTGATGTTTTAGAGACGCTAATTAAGATAAATCCTTCGAAAAAGGATTACTGGAATATGCTCTCTGCAGACTACTTCAATTTAAAAGAAGATCAAAAAGCATTAGCGGTTTTGGCCCTAGCTGAAGAAAGTGGATTGGTTGATTCTGAAAAGGAATTGCTGCGTTTGTGGCAAATGTATTCGTTTTTAGAAATACCTTATAGTGCAGGAAAAGTTCTTCAAAAAGGTTTAAAGGATGGTGTAATAAAACCAACTTTTAAAAGATGGGAAGATTTAGGAAAAACTTGGTTTGCTGCAGCTGAAATGGATAGCGCACTAGAGGCTTATGGCGAAGCCAGTAAATTAGCAACCGACGGCAAAATTGATTTGTACAGAGCTTATATTTATTTAGATAAAGAAGACTGGCCTAAAATAATTTCTACCATTAATGCAGCAATAGAGAAAGGTGGTTTAGACGATAACCAATATGGCAAAGCATGGATGTTGATAGGCACAGCTGAAAATGAATTGAAAAAGTATAACAATGCCATAGCTGCATTCAAAAAAGCAGCAACATATCCTAATACTAAATCAGGTGCAAACCAATGGCTGAATCATCTAGAGGCTCGTGCTAGACAAGAAAGAGAAAGAGCAGAAATTGAAAGAGCCAATGCCAGAGAGAGAGCAGCAAATGCTATCATTGAATAAATTTTAATTTTAGTCTTGTTTGTAATGAAAAATCAAAGCAGTAATAGTGAAGATATTACTGCTTTTTTTTATGCTTTGAAATTAGAAAAAGGCCTTTCTGAAAACACTATTTCTAGTTATAAATCAGATTTGAAACAATATATTCAGTTTCTGAATCGCATAAATATTGACAGATTTATTGTTGATAAAAACGATATTGATAAATATATCAGCGAATTGCAAGATAAACATTTAAACAATAAAAGTATTGCAAGAAAGCTATCTGCAATCAAACAATACTATCTTTATTTATTAAAAACAAAGAAAATTAAATCCAATCCATTTATTTCAATTCTTCAACCAAAATTACAAAGCAGTATTCCTAAACCCATATCTGAAAAACACATAACTGCATTATTAAATGCGCCAGATGAACGAACTAGCTTGGGCTTCAGAGATAAAACAATGTTTGAATTAATGTATGCTACAGGAATTCGTGTTTCTGAATTAATTAACATTAACATCATGCAAGTGAATTTAAATCAAGGAACTATTAGGGTGCTAGGTAAAGGTGGAAAAGAAAGGTTGGTTCCAATTGGAGAATATGCAATAGACTTATTGAATGATTACTTAAAATTTCATAGAAAAAAACTGTTAAAAGCAAAGCAGTCCAATTTTTGTTTTTTAAGTAATAGAGGTAAAAATATGTCACGCCAAGCCTTTTGGTATTGTGTCAAAAAATATGCCAGTCAGTGTGGTATATATCCTTTGCCATCTCCACATATGCTGAGACATTCATTTGCTACTCATCTCCTTAATCATGGAGCTGACTTAAGGGTTGTTCAGCTATTATTAGGTCATTCAAATATTTCTACTACTCAAATATACACTTTGGTTGCAAAAGAAAAATTAAAGAGAATACACCAAAAACACCATCCCAGAGGTTAAATAATAAATTCTAAAACTTCAAAGTCTTTAAAATAACGTTAGATATGATAAAGAAGTGAAATATTTATTTATGAAAAATTGATATCTTAAGAATATGGAACTAAAATCATTGTTTTCGTGTCGAACAAACATTAATTTACTTAGGATATACCATATGTATAAAAAAACATCATCATTATTGATAGCTACAGCAGTTATTGCAAGTTTTTCAGTTCAGGCCAAAGAGCCAACTGAAGCCATAGTTGCCGGAGTAAAAAATTTAGCCCCTGCAGCAGTTGTTTCTTCTATGGATTCTACGCCGATTGATGGTGTGTCTGAGATTGTCATAGAAACTGGAAGAGGTGGCGAAGTTTATTACATTTCTAGTGATGGAAAATATTTGCTTAATGGCAATATGATTGATACTACAAGCAGAGAAGATTTAACTGAAAATAAAAAAACAGGAATCAGAAAGGATTTATTGTCGAAATTTAGCGAGAAGCAAAGGGTTAATTTTTACCCAGATGAAATCAAACACCACATTACAGTTTTTACCGACATAGATTGTGGTTACTGTAGAAAGCTTCATAATGAAATGGCAGAATACAATGAATTGGGTATTGGCATTTCATATTTGTTTTTCCCTCGCTCAGGTGTTAATACACCATCATTTGATAAAGCTGTATCAGTTTGGTGTGCCGAAAATCAACAAGAAGCGTTAACAAATGCAAAAGCAGGTGTTCAAATGGAAGTGCTAAAATGTGATAATCCTATTGAAGAGCATTTTAATGTTGGGCAATCTGCAGGTGTTAATGGAACTCCAGCAATAGTTTTAGATAGTGGTAAAATGTTACCTGGATATTTGCCTCCTCAGCAATTATTAGAAAGATTGAAAATGATGGAAGCAGAATAAATTTAAATAAAAATATATTTAATTTCTAGTTTTTCAAAAAGACCGGCAATTGCCGGTCTTTTTGCATTATAGATAAATACTTGATGGTGCAATATAAAGCTAAAAATGTTAATATTCACAATTCGATCTGATACCATATCACTAATTTAATCATGCAAAAAAAAGTTATCATATTAAAGGGCAACTCTATACTAAGTCCTTATCGTCTTGAGAAAATCAATCGTTCTCTATTAGAACAAAAAAATAAAGTTATTTCTGTCTCCAACGTATTTGTGATAGATATCAACAATCAAGTTGAAATTGAATTAGATAAATTAAAAAAACTGCTGGATGTAAAAAATAATCTTGAAGTTAATCACAACAATTTGTTTATTGGGCCAAGAATTGGCTCTATTTCTCCTTGGTCAAGTAAGGCGACAGATATAGTAAATAATTGCGGTTTTAAATCAATTAATCGCATTGAACAAGTTCATTGTTATACATTTTCATCAAAAGTTACTCAAGAAGAAGTTCCTCACCTTTATGACCGTATGATGGAGATGGTTTACACCAATGTTGAAGAACTGGAATTGCTGTTTGAAGAACACAAACCTAAACAAGATGAAAATTTATCGATCATCAATACACCAGAAAACTTAACTATAATTGACAAGAAACTGGGCTTGGCTTTATCAACTCAAGAAAAAAAGTATTTAATAGAAAGTTATAAGTTAATTGAAAAAGAGCCTACATCAACAGAATTAATGATGTTTGCACAAGCAAATTCCGAACACTGTAGGCACAAGATATTTAATGCTGATTGGATAATTGAGGGAATAAAACAAGAGAAGTCATTGTTCTCTATGATACGCAATACTGAGCAGAAAACAACAAAACCAGCAATCTCTGCTTATAAAGATAATTCTGCAGTTTTTTCAGGTGGCGAAAGTTCAAGATGGAATATTTCTGATAATCGAATATACGAAGAATCTCAAAAAGTTACAGATATTTTAATTAAAGTAGAGACACACAATCATCCTACTGCTATTTCGCCATTTCCAGGCGCTGCTACAGGGTCAGGTGGAGAAATAAGAGATGAAGCTGCAACAGGTCAAGGCAGTAGGCCAAAAGCTGGTTTGACAGGCTATTCTGTTAGTCACCTTCAAATCCCTGGCCATATTCAAGAGTGGGAATTGAAGACAATTGGAAAGCCAAACCGTATTGCTTCTTCTTTGGAAATAATGATTGAGGCACCATTGGGTGGAGCTGCTTTTAATAATGAATTTGGCAGACCAAATATTTGTGGTTATTTCAGAAGTATGGAAATTGAAACTCCAGATTTTGGTTGGAGAGGTTACCATAAACCAATTATGTTAGCTGGCGGTATGGGAACGATAAATCGAGAGCTGGCAATTAAACAAGACACACAAGATGGTGATTATTTAATTGTTTTAGGTGGCCCAGCAATGCTAATTGGACTAGGAGGTGGAGCGGCATCTTCAATGACCAGTGGCAGTAGTTGTGAAGATTTGGATTTTGCATCTGTACAAAGAGAAAATCCAGAAATGCAACGCCGGTGTCAAGAAGTCATTGATGCCTGTTGGACTAAATCAAAAGACAGTCCAATTCGATCAATTCACGATGTTGGTGCAGGTGGCTTATCTAATGCAATGCCAGAACTTCTAGATGATGCTGGATTGGGAGGAATGTTAGAAATAAGAAACCTGCAAATTGATAGTAAAGATATGTCTCCTATGGAAATTTGGTGCAACGAATCCCAAGAAAGGTATGTCATATCAATAAAGCCTGAAAAGCTACACATATTTGAAAAAATATGTCAAAGAGAAAGGTGTCCTTACGCAGTTTTAGGCCAAGCAACAACAAAAAAACATTTGATATTAAATGATTCTCATTTTAACAATAAGCCGGTAGATATTCCGATGAATTTATTGTTTGGCAGCACACCTAAAACCAAGAAGCAAATTGAAAGGATGAGACCTGACCTATGCCCATTTAATAGGAAAGGGATCTCTATATATGAAGCAGTTGAAAAAATTCTTAAGTTTCCAACTGTTGCCAGTAAAAGGTATTTAATAACAATAGCAGATAGAACAGTTTCGGGATTGGTTCACAGAGATCAAATGGTTGGTCCTTGGCAAGTTCCTGTGTCTGATTGCGGCGTGACACTTAGAGACTTCAAATCTGATTCAGGAGAAGCAATGGCAATTGGTGAAAAGGCACCATTGGCACTTATCAGTGGAGCTTCATCTGCAAGAATGGCTGTTTGTGAAGCACTAACTAACATTGTAGCAAATGATATAGGTGATTTGTCAAATATAAAATTGTCAGCGAATTGGATGGCAGCTTCGGGTCATGGCAGAGAAGATGAAATTTTATTTGATGCAGTCAAAGCAATTGGCGAAGAACTGTGCCCAGCATTGGGAATTGGTATACCAGTTGGAAAAGATTCATTATCAATGAATACGCAATGGAATGATGGTTTAGATAAGCAAGTAAAAGCACCAGTATCCTTAATAATTTCGGCCTTTGCTAACATAAAAGACATCAATAAAAGCATCACGCCCTATTTTGACCGCAATGAAAAACAGCACGTTTTCTATGTAGACTTAGCAAATGGACAAAAGCGTTTAGGAGGTTCTTCTTTATTACAGGTGTACCAACAATTGGGCAACGTTTCGCCAGATCTTGAAAGCGTTGATATTATAAAATCGTTTTGGGAAATGATGCAAAATTCAATTTCAAATGATTTAATATCTGCTTATCATGATATTTCAGACGGAGGTCTATTTGTCTCTGTACTTGAGATGTGTATTGCCAGTCAATGCGGAATGAAAGTTAAATTAGACTTTAGTAAGCAAAACACATTAGATGTAATGTTCAGTGAAGAATTGGGAGCGGTTATTACTGTATCAGATCAAAAGCTTGAACAATTTAAAGCCGCAATTAAGGGGCTGGAAATTAACGATCATACGCATCTAGTCGCCATAACAAATAAAAGCTCTGATAAATTAGAGTTTATACACCATAAAGATTCAGTTTTTAAACAAGATTTAAAATCATTACAGATTCAATGGGAGCAAACCAGTCATTGGATGGCTAGTTTGAGAGATAATCCTAAAACTTCTAATGAGGAATTTTTAACAATCGGTCGAGATAAAAATGGCTTGACACCCAAGGTTGACTTTGAATTTGATAACTCTGTTATTGCGCCATACGTTAATTTGGAGAAACCAAAAGTTGCTATTTTAAGAGAGCAAGGTGTGAATGGTCAGAAAGAAATGGCAATGGCGTTTCATTTGTCTGGATTTGAGTGCCATGATATACATATGCAAGATATATTAGATGGAAAAATTAACCTGATGGAATATCAAGGAATAACAGCATGCGGTGGATTTTCTTATGGAGATGTTTTAGGGGCAGGAAAGGGTTGGGCTAACAGTATCCTTTTTCATGAAAACATTAAACAACAATTTGCAGAATACTTTAATGATAACAATAGATTTGCCTTAGGGGTCTGTAATGGATGTCAAATGCTGTCATCATTAAAAGAGATTATTCCAGGAACTGAAAAATGGCCAAAGTTTTTAAGAAATGAAAGTGAAAAATTTGAAGCCAGGTTTTCATCTTTGCATATTGAAGAAAGCCAAGCCATGTTTTTTGATGGAATGCAAGGGGCGCAAATTCCAGTTGCTATTTCACATGGTGAAGGCAGAGCGGTATTTAAAGATAAAATGAATGCAAATATAGCCGCTAGCTATGTAAATAATGACGGATTAAAAACACAAGAATACCCTTACAATCCTAATGGTTCAGACTTTTCCGCAGCTGCAATAACAAATGATAATGGCAATGTTCTGATTATGATGCCACATCCTGAAAGGGTTTTTAGAAGCGCACAAATGTCTTGGAGTCCAAAAGCATGGAAAAATAATTCTCCTTGGATGCGAATGTTCTATAATGCAAGAAAATTTGTATAGCAATGGTTAAACAGGGGAAAGAATCTAACAAAGCAAAAACTCAAATAAGACAATTAATATTATTAACTGTTTTATTTTTACCTTTGTGCTTTTTTATTTGGTTTTATGCCTCATCCTTATTGGTTATTCCAGTAAAATTTATACTAGAGGCACTAATTTCTTTTTGGCAGCCTGATTTATTTAATGGAGTTTCTCAATATAAATATTTATTAACAGTCGAAACTTTAATTTTTCCCAGTATCAGTTTTGCGGGTCAAGGTGATAAATTAGCAGTATTAGATGTTGAAATTAATCCAATGATATATGGATATGGAATAGCTGTAATATCCGCATTAGTCATGTCACTACCAAATATGACAAACAGTAAAAAAATTATTCAAATAGTCATTGGTTATTTGATAGTGGTGCTGATTCAGGTCTTTGGAAGTTTTTGGCAAATGTTAAAGCACTTGATTTTGGAAGCAGGTCCAGATGCACAAGCAGCGATTATTGAGACGGGAATTTCAGCTAATTTCATCGCTTTAATGTACCAATTATCCTATTTGATCCTTCCATCAGTTGTGCCAGTAGCTTATTGGATTATAATAAACAATGACTTTATTGGAAGAATAACAGGTTTAAAAATCACAACTTCCAGAAACTTTGACACCAATGATGTGTCTGATAGGCAAGAATAAAAAATACTAATATGACAGAAGCACAAGCAATCACAGAATTAAAAGACACCGAAACCCAGCCAAGTCCAAGCTTTGAGTTTAAGTTGTGTCAGTACATGATAAAAAAAGGCAGGCTTAAAGAAGAAGATTTGGTTCGTGGAGAAAGACTTTATAAGGAAACTTTAAGTACTTCTCTGGTTCCATTATTGGTTAGATTGGGTTTGACTTCTGAAAGAGATGTGGCCATTTCATTAAGTGAATTAATGAAACTAGAAATGATAAAGGAAATTGACTATCCTGAATCAGTCACTATAGAAACTGAATTTCCAGTAAGATTCATGCGTGAAAACTTATTTGTACCCATTGATGAAGATGCAGAAAGTATCAAAGTAATTATGGTATATCCAAGTGATGAGTATACTGTCAAATCAATTAAAATGGCTTCTCAAAAAGAATTAGAAGTACTAATTGGATTACCATCTGAAGTAGAAAACTCAATTGAAAAATTGTTTGGTGGTGGCCGAACAGCAATGGGTCAAATTGTAGATAATTTAAGCGACGAGGGCAGTGGTGATGAGGAAGATGTTGATCACTTAAGAGATTTGGCCAGTGAAGCTCCAGTCATTCGGTTGGTGAATATAATATTGCAAAGAGCAGTAGAGGCAAGGGCGTCTGATATTCATGTTGAACCATTTGAAAACAGATTAAAAGTACGCTATAGAATAGATGGAGTTTTACAGGAAGTTGAATCTCCTCCAGCCAGATCAACAGCGGCTGTTATTTCAAGAATAAAAATAATGGCCAAACTTAATATTGCAGAAAGACGTCTGCCTCAAGACGGTAGAATTATGTTAAGGGTTCAAGGAAAAGAACTAGATTTGCGTGTTTCTACAGTACCAACCTCTTATGGCGAAAGTGTAGTGATGCGTATATTAGACAGGGAAAGTATTGTGTTTGATTTTCATCAATTGGGATTTACTGACCGAACATTGAATCCTTTCAAAAAAGTGTTAGAAATGCCACATGGTATCATGCTGGTTACCGGTCCTACTGGTTCGGGTAAAACAACAACATTATATACTGCACTAGGTCAGCTAAATACGGAAGAACGAAAAATTATTACAGTTGAAGATCCAGTTGAATATCAACTAACTGGTATAAATCAAATCCAAGTCAAATCATCAATCGGTTTAGATTTTACATCAGCATTGCGCGCCATAGTTCGACAAGATCCAGATGTAATAATGATTGGTGAGATGCGAGATTTGGAAACGGCTAAAATTGCCATTCAATCAGCCTTAACCGGTCACTTGGTACTCTCTACAATACATACAAACGATGCATCAGGTGGTATTACTCGAATGTTGGATATGGGTGTTGAGGATTACTTACTGACATCAACTGTTAATGGAATATTGGCGCAAAGGTTGGTTCGAAAATTAAACCAGCAAAGCATGCACAAAGAAATATTGAATCCTGACATTATTAAAAGTTTAAAATTAGATCAACTGATTCAACAAAAAGAATATGCCTTTTATAAGCCCGGCAGCAGCGATGCCAGCATTACAGGATACAGTGGCAGGATGTCAATCCTTGAATTTTTAGAAATGTCAGACCCAATCAGGCGTTTAATTATGAATCATGCAACAGCAGGAGAAATTCAGGAGCAAGCATGCAAAGAAGGCATGATAACAATATATGAAGATGGTTTATTGAAGTGTCTAGAAGGAAAAACCAGTTATGAAGAAATTTTACGTGTCAGTCAAGATGGATAAATATTGAAATGACAATTTTTGATTACAAAGCATTGACACCGTCAGGAGAGCAGATCGAAGGACAAATGGATGCCAGTTCTAAGGCTGAAGTGATAAGTAAAATTCAATCTGCTGGAAATATTCCTGTTGTTGCCAAAGAGATTAATACAGGTTTCTCTTTAGAAAATCTTTTTTCTCGCAGTAAAACAATCAATCAAAAACAAGTTGGTGAATTCACAGACCAATTGGCTACATTATTGAACTCTGGTATGCCGCTAGAAAGATCATTAAGTGTTATGATTGATATTATTGATGATGAAAAAATGATTGTCATGGTTGAGCAAATTAGGGATAAGGTTAGAGGAGGCGGCACTTTATCTGAAGCACTTGCTGATCAACATGTTTTCAATAACATGTATGTCAATATGGTAAGAGCCGGAGAAATGGGCGGAACGCTCGAAATTACATTAATGCGTTTGGCTGATTATATGGAAAGAGCCAAAGAGCTTAAAGACAGTGTTGTATCTGCGATGATATATCCTGTTATTTTGTTGGTTTTATCTGCTGTTTCAATGTTTGTGCTATTAGGCAAGGTTGTGCCATCATTTAAGCCAATGTTTGAAGATGCAGGAGTTGAGTTACCAGGTATTACTCAATTTGTTTTATCAATTGCAGGGTTTGTACAAAGTTATTGGTGGGTGATCATTGTCTTAGTTATTATGGTTATCGTCGTCATCAAACAAAAATTGAAAGAACCAGATTTTAAATTGTCATGGGATAAAAAAATATTAAGTTTGTCATTGGTTGGAGACTTAATTACAAAAATAGATATTGCAAGGTTTGCCAGAACACTGGGAACTTTGGTAGACAGCGGAGTCCCTTTGATGCTGGCTTTAAATATAGCAAAACGTGTTGTCAATAATACAATGTTGCATCAAGTGATTTCAGAATCAGCTGAAAAGGTTAAACATGGAGAGCCGATGGCTGCAGGTTTAGATGGTGTGGAAGAGTTTCCGCGATTGGCGCAACAATTAATCAGTGTTGGCGAAGAAACAGGTAAATTAGATGACATGCTTTTAAAAACTGCAGATACTTATGATGTTGAAGTAAAAACTGCAATTGACAGGATGATATCAATGATGGTGCCAGTCGTAGTATTAACTTTAGCAGCATTGATATTTTTTATAATTTTTGCCATTATGATGGCAATGTTAGAAATGAATGATTTAGTAATATAGAGGTAAAAATGAAGAATCAAAAACAAAAATTAAGCACAGCACAAAGAGGATTTAGTTTATTAGAAATCTTAGTTGTGATGGTAATGATGGCGACACTTATTGGACTTGTAGCAAACAGTGTGGGAAACAGTCAGAAAAAAGGTAAAATACAAGAAGCTAAAATTAGAATTGGAAAATTAAAGCTTAAAATTGAAGAGTTTAATTTGGATTTAGGATATTACCCACGCAGCTTAGAAGCTTTGGTCAGTGATAATGGTGACTCAAACTGGATGGGAGAATACATAAAAAAGACAGAATTAAGAGATCCTTGGGGTGAAGAGTATCAATACAGTAGCCCAGGGAAAAATAATGAAGATTTTAGTATTGTTTCATATGGTAATGACCGCTCACCAGGTGGGAAAAGTTTTGATGCGGATATCAATAGTTGGGATATCTAAAATAATATTGAATCATTTGATATATTATATTTAGAATTTTAATAGACCTGATAGATGAAAAAACGACAATCGGCTTTTACATTACTCGAAATTTTAGTGGTCATGGTCATGATAGTTGTGATCATGAGCTTTTTCTCATCAAGTATGATGAAGAGTTTGGATAAAGCTAAGATTCGAGCAGCGAGCAAAGATTTGGTTTCAGCACTTCGATACACTCGAGGCCAAGCTGTTGTTAAGCACGAAGAGAAGACTATTTCATTTAATGTTAAAGATAAAACATACAAAGCACCAAGAAAAAAGATGGTGAAAATACCTCAAGAAATGGAAATGTATGTTTATACCGCATCATCTGATATAGCCAGTGATTCAGTTGGTTCAATTAGATTTTTCTCAGATGGTAGTTCTACAGGAGGTTGGGTCAAATTGGTTCATGGAGATAAAATCTGGCAAATAAATGTGAATTGGTTAACTGGTGAAATATCTAAAGTTGAAGGCAGTAGTTAGTGAAACAACATCAAAAACAAAATGGTTTTACATTGTTAGAAATACTGGTGGCTTTTACATTGTTGGCGGCCATGTTTGCGACTATCATGGAAATTATTGCTGGTTCCGCTAAAAATACATTAAAAGCATCACAAAATACTCAAATTGCCATGTTGGCACAAAGTAAAATGGATGAGCTGGGATTGTTTGAGGTTTTAGAGGAAGGAACAACAAACGGCGAATTTAATGAAAATACAACATGGGTTTTGGAGATATTTCCCTTTGATGTGCCTTATGAAGGTGATGTCAATCAAGATTTTTCAGTCGTTGAGTTGATGCAGGTTAAGCTGACAATTACCACTGGCAAAAACAATAGAGAAACCACTACAGAGTTTAACACGCTCAGAGCCATTACTCCTGACTTTACACAGCCTAGATAATGAAGAAGATAAGAAAAAATTCTCAATCTGGATTTACACTTTTAGAAATTATTGTTGTCTTGACAATGCTATCTATGATTATGGTCATGGTTTATGAGGGCATACAAATCAGCAGAAAAATGTCTGAAAAAGGCATAAAAAGAATTGATGCAACAAATGAGGTGCGTGTTGTTCAAGAGTTGATTCGTAGACAAATTTCAAGAATCCTGCCCATTGCATTCAAGGAAGAGGATGGCGTGTTTGTTATTTTTGAAGGAGATGAAGAGCACATCATGTTTGTTTCTCCTATGCCTGGTTATTTAGGGAATGGTGGTCCGCATGTTCAATTAATTGAACTTGTTGATGCAAAAGGTGGTAAAATCCTGCAATTTTCTCATTGGCTATTAAATGATTCATTGGACGTTGATTCTTTTGAAGATTCTGAACAAGAGCCAGTGGTGCTCTTAGAAAACCTTAAAGGAGCTGAGTTTTCATTTGTTAAATTGAATGAAGAAGGCGAATTGGGAGAGTGGGAAACTGATTGGGAAGAAATGGAAAACACGCCATTAATGGTTCGTTTGAAAATAGAAATGGGGGAAGATGCGCTAATGCCTTGGCCTGAAATGCAGGTGGCCTTAATGTTAGATGCCACCGCTACTAATAGAAGGGTGAGTAATCATTTGATGCTTCAAAACAGCAGTAACAGAGGCGACATAAAATGAAAAAGCAATCAGGTGTGGCTTTAATCTTGGTTTTATGGGTTACTGTTTTGTTGACAATTATTGCAGCAAGTTTTGCACTTTCAGCAAGAACTGAAGGTATTCAAGCGCGCATGGTTTTTGATACGACTAAAGCCCGTTATTTGGCTGAAGCAGGTTTGCATAGAGCGGTTTATGAGCTCAGAAACCCAGATGTAGAATCAAGATGGATTGCTGATGGTAGAAAGTATACAATGGATTTTTCCGAATCAGAGATTGAAATATATATTGTTGATGAGACAGGAAAAATTGATATAAATTTAGCAAGCGATGAACTTTTGGTCGGCTTGTTTGCCTCATTAGGTATGAGTGATGATGATGCCCTAACACTAACTGAAAGAGTCATTGATTGGCGTGATAATGACGACATTAAAGGCTTTAATGGAGCTGAAGATGATGATTATGAGGCCGAAGGATATCCTTATGGTGCAAAGGATGCACTTTTTGATACGGTTCCAGAATTGCAGCAAGTCATGGGCATAGATTATGAAATGTACAGAAAGTTGGAGCCAGCAATTACGGTTTATTCTGGCAGTAGAAATATAAACATAGCTTATGCACCTGAACAGGCTTTGATGGCTTTACAAGATGTGAGCCAAGAGGATGCTCAGATATTTATTGAAGAGAGAGAGTTGGTTGAAAGTCCAACAGATGCTTTGCCAATATTATCCAACGGATTATCAGCAGCATCTCGAGGTGGCGGAGTAGCTTTTAGTATTGTGGTCAAAGCTTCTTTAAGTAATGGTCACAAAGCAGAGTTAGATGCAACAATTAGATTGGGTGGTACAGTACAAGGCAGGCCTTTTAGAATTGTACGCTGGCGAGATAACGAACACTCTTGAATAAAAAGTAAACAAAAATGAATGCAATAGAAAAATTACAAAATGAAATACATACTGCTTATGAGGAATCCTCAATAAGTCAGTTTGTGCGATGGTGGAAGGCAGAATTAAAAACATTTGTTCCACAAAAGTACCACGAAAAAATGTTCCCAAAAGCCATTGAAATTTTGCTTTCACAAAATAATGAAAATGTTGATGTCTGGTGTAATCGTGGTGAGGGCTTTAAAGCGTACTCGGATTCAGGTCAACAAGATAGCAGCCAAGATCAATGGTGGCACCAAGTTCAACACATTATTAATGAGGCTGACGGTAAGAAAGTTGTTGTAAAATATTTGATGCCAAATGAAGAGGCTCTTGTTAGAAAAATCGCATTGCCAATGGCAGCGAAAGAAAACTTAGACGATGTTATCGGGTTTGAACTTGACAAGTATGTTCCGTTTAATGCAGATCAAGTTCAAGTAAGTTATAAAATTGATAATAGCCATGAAGATGAAAATAAAATGTTGCTAGATTTGGCGGTAATACCAAAAAAATGTTTAGTTGATGTTTTGAGTCTTTGTGATGAAAAATCAATCGAGTTAGATGTTGTCGATATTCGTAAAAATTCTGAAAGTTTGGAACCAGAATTTGTCGGTGTTAATTTGTTACCCAAAGAAAAACGTAAAGCAAAAGATTATTTCAATCTAAAATTAAATGCATTATTATTAATCGTATTTTTGGGATTGGTTTACTTCATTATGTATACTTCTGTTGATAATAAGCAACGTAAGATTGAAGCCTTAACAGAAATAAATTCAGAATTACAAAAACAAGCCAGAGAATCTAAGTTACTCAAAAAAGAATTAAAAACAGTGATTGTTTCAAGTAAGTTTCTTAAAAATAAAAAAAACGATCACCCTAAAGTCGTTCAAATTCTCTCTGATGTGACAGCAAAGTTACCAGATACAACTTATTTGTCAAAGATGAAGGTTAGTCAAGAAGAAATGGAGTTATCAGGCTTGTCTGACAATGCCAATATTTTAATACCAGAGCTTGATAAATCTGGCAATTGGTTTGTGCCTCGCTTTCACAGGGCAATAACAATTGACCAGCAAACAGGAAAAGATAGATTTGTCATTAAAGCAGATATCAAAGAGCCAACTGAAGAGGAAGAAAATGGACAGTCTTAAAAACTCAGAATTTGGGAGATGGTATGCATTGGTAATTTTATTGTTAGTTTTTGTACTGGTTTATTTTTTATTTTTTCATGGTTTTGTCAGTGAACACAAAGTAATGAATGAAGAACTTTCTGAGTTAGAGCAATCAAGAATAGAATATACTGAATTACAATCCCAGATTCCAGAATTGCAAAAACGCATAAATCAAGTAAAAGAAAATGTCGGTGACAACACAAATTTTTTGGTCGCTGATACGGCAAACTTGGGAACATCTGAGTTAAACCATATTCTTAAAAATATTGTAAATGCCAATACCGAAAATAGAACAGATTGTAACATTGTCAGTAATACTGGCTCTGCAGATAGGGAGCCAGATCAATTTGAAAAAATTATTATAAAAGTACGCATGCGTTGTCATTTTGATAAAATGATGCGCATTTTAAACGACCTAGAAACTTATGTCCCAATTCTGTTTGTTGATAAGCTCGAGTTGGAACAAAGAACAATAAGAAGAAGAACTTCGCGTACTGCGCAAGTAGAAGTTCGTCCTATGTTAGAGGTAAGGTTTGAGTTGTTTGCTTATATGAATAAGCCAGTGAAGGTTAGAGAAAATGATTAAAAACAATTTATTTGGTCAGATGCTTATCGGCATAATTGTAATTTTGTTGTTGATCAGCAGTATTCAAATGTTTGGTTGGGGGGTAGGAGTTGGCAGCGTCAGCATAGATGAAGAAAATCTAAGTAGTTTACCGAAAGTTCCTAGGAATATTGTTTCTGATGAAACCATTGTAAATGTCGATAATAAAACGTTACTTGAAGAAATTGCTAACCGACCCATGTTTAGCGCTACCAGAGAACCCTTTCAAGAAACAGAAATTCCTGATGTTGATGTTGATGTTGACAAGCCAGTGATTAATGCTTTAAAAGCACAGTTAACAGGTGTAGTCATTACACCAGAACAAAGTTATGCGATGATTTTAGATACCACCACAAATCAGAGAGAAACTTACAAAGTCGGCATGCCATTAGAAGGTGAACAAGGAGGTTGGACACTCAACTCAATTCAAAGTCGAAAAGTGACATTTGTTTCAGATGATAATGAAAAGGCAGAACTCGAACTGGAAGTCTACAGCAAAAAATTAAAAGTCGGCAAACAAAGTGGCAAAAACCGATCATCACAAAGTAATGCTGGTGAAGATGATAAGAAAAGTGACAACAGTCGCGAAGAAAAGAAAAAGAATGCGGACGATATCCGTAAAAAAATAGCAGAAAGAAGAGCGCAAATGCGTGCCGAAGCTGCAAAGAAGAATAAATAGGAGATATGTGAGTGATTAAAAAGTTAATCATAATCTGTGCAATAATGGGTTTAATGTCATGTGCATCAACCCCGCGAGATTTTTCTAAAGAGGTTGAAGGTAAAAATTACCTTGATGGGCTCGAATCAGATAAATACTCAGGCGCTATATTTAATGGTGATGAATCTGATGATGCACCAGCTAAAAAGGAACAGTTTGAATACTATCCAGGCACTGGAAAATTTATCGATTACGAAGCGGCAAAAAAACAGAATACTACTGTCTCTCAAAAAGGTGAAATCACTTTAAACTTTGAAGGTGATTCATTACCTATGATAGTGAACTTGATACTTGGCGATATTCTAAAAGAGAACTATGTTATTGCTCCTGGTGTTTCAGGTTCCGTAACTTTTGCCACAGTAAAACCCATTAATAGAGATCAGGTATTACCAATTCTAGAAATGTTGCTCAGTTGGAACAATGCAGCCATAGTTTTTATAGAAGATCGTTATCATGTGATGCCACGTGCTCAAGCAATTAAAGGCAATTTAATTCCTAGTTTTGGCCACATGGAACAACGCAAAGGATATACGGTTATGGTTGTTCCTCTAAAGTATATTGCCCCATCTGAAATGGAAAAAGTATTGGTTCCTTATGCAAAAGAAGGAGCAATAGTCAAAGCAGATAATGCTCGCAATTTACTGTTTCTCTCCGGAACCAAGAGAGAGCTAGAAATGTATATGGATACCATAAATATCTTTGATGTAGATTGGCTTGAAGGCATGTCGACTGGGATATTTACATTAGAAAGAGTAGAAGCAGACACTATCGTTGCTGAGTTAGATGCTATATTTGGTGAAGGAGCAGATAATCCATTGGCTGGTATGTTTAGATTTATGCCATTAGAAAGATTGAATGCCATAATGGTTATTACTCCGCAAGAAAAATATTTACACAAAGCAGAAAAGTGGATTAAAAGATTGGATAGGTCAGATTCTGAGGCTTCTAGTAACTTGTATGTTTATAATGTCAAAAATATCAAAGCCGATGATTTGGCTGGCTATCTTAATGATGTTTTTGGAGGGAGTTCAGGCCGAAGCTCACAGAAAAGCAGTTCTGGGACTGTTGCACCTGGATTAAGTGGCAAAGAAATTGGTTCAGATTCAAATAAATCTTCAAGTATTAAAAGAACAAGTGGTTCTTCTAATAAAGATGGAGTCAGTATCACTCCTATTGAAGAAAATAATCAGATTTTGATTAGTTCAAATGCACAAGAATACGATGCAATTATGGCTGCTATTTCACGATTAGATATTGAGCCTTTGCAAGTATACATAGAAGCCAAAGTTATTGAGGT
>JBGCFT010000248.1:0-9211 GCA_045107085.1 Marinicellaceae bacterium
CATCACCACCGATCACTTATCGCCATCCAATGCGATTCAGTTATCCAGTGCCGCAGGTGCCTACTTAGATAAGATGGGATTGCCAGAAGTTGATTTTAATTCTTATGCCACACACAGGGGCGACCATTTAACTGCTCAACGTGCCACATTTGCCAACCCAAAACTACTCAATGAAATGGTCACTGATGAAAAGGGCGAAATTATTCAAGGTTCTTTGGCCCGTTTAGAACCTGAGGGCAAACAAATGCGCATGTGGGAAACCATCGAAACCTACATGGATCGAGCCCAGCCCTTATGTATTATTGCCGGTGCTGATTACGGACAAGGTTCATCTCGTGACTGGGCAGCCAAAGGCGTTCGATTAGCCGGAGTTGAAGTCATTGTTGCCGAAGGTTTTGAGCGTATACACCGCACCAATTTATTAGGCATGGGCGTTTTACCACTAGAGTTCACAAGCGGCGAAACCCGTAAAACTTATGAGATAGATGGCACAGAAACATTTGATGTACAAGGAGACATCAGCCCTGGCGCTTCTTTGTCGGTTATTATGCACCGCAAAAACGGTGAAGAAATATCTATTCCTGTTAAATGTAGATTAGATACCGAAGATGAGGTTTCTGTTTATGATGCCGGTGGAGTTTTACAGAGGTTTGCCAATGATTTTTTGAACTCTAGCTCATAAGCAAATCAAGGAGGACAATGCAGAAGTTGAACTTTATAAGAATAAAAAGTATGAAACTCATATTTATATTAAATTTACTAATATTTTTTACTATTTCTGTTTGGGCTTCTTCAGTACCTCCTAATTCACTTAAAAATTTAATTTTAGAATCTGAAGTAATAGTAATTGCGCATGTCCAATCAGTTCAAACTGGAAGAACTAAAGAAATTCAAAAAGGAGACAATATTCAGTTTATAAAGGAGCCATCAATTGCAAAGTTACAAATTATCGAGGCTTTAAAAGGAAAAACAACTAACCAGATAAATGTAAAATTTAATTCTTATCCAATGTGTTGTAAACCGTTAAAATATATAAAAAACACCACAATTGTTACATTTTTAGTTAAGGACAATAAAGAAAACACTTATACAACTCACTCTTTTGGTTATGGATTAAAAACACCAGATGAAGAAGGAATAAATGTATACAAAAAACGCATACAAGAGTTTCAACTAATTCAAAAAATTGATGATGAAACTATTCGTGAAAAAGAGACTGTTGAGTGGTTAGTAAAATGTGCAGAAAATAAGTACACGCGTTTTGAAGGATTTTATGAATTACACAAAGGAAATAATTATTGGTCTGTTTTAGATAGAAAAACCGATACAAACAACAAAGAATATAAGCTAACTGAATCACAAATACAAAGACTTAGAAAAACATTATTATCACTTAATGCATTACTTTATAATGACTTTAGAATAATTAATGTTGTAAAAACTAAAAATGATAAAGAATTGATTGTTTTCTTAATAGAGAAGTTTACTAACTACCTTTACTCGAAAAATATTTTAGAAGATGCTTATATGATTAAAAAACATATGGAGTATTTAGCTGGATTAACAGGGGATTTAGATTTGAACAGTATTTATGAGGAATACAATGATAAATTTAATGAGTCTTTAGATAACTCTACATTACCTAAAGAAGTAATAGAAAAGTTTAACCGAGTTTTAACAGAAAAATATAAAACCCCATAAAAAAAGCCGGTATAAAACCGGCTTTTTCTTTAGCTTAAAAGTGTGTGCTTATTGAGGCACTACATTGTTAGCGCAAGGTCCTTTTTGACCTTCTCCAACTTCAAACTCAACCGCTTGGCCGTCGTTTAATGTAGCGAATCCGCCACCACTTTGAATTGCTGTGTGATGAACAAACAAATCTTTGCTGCCATCTTCTGGAGTAATAAAACCAAATCCTTTATCAGGGTTAAACCACTTTACTGTACCTTTACTCATAATATATTTCTTCATATTGATTGGTGAAAATTAAATAATCCTACAAACGAATTCACCGTTTCGGTGTAAGAATTTCATGTTAAATCGAGGATCAAAATTACTAAATATAAATATAAACTAAATAAAGATGGTGTTTAGAACAGAAGAAGTTATTGATGGCAAGTTTGACTTGCTAGAATGATAAGTGCTTGTATTCTCAACCCGCATTGACAAAACTAATAATTTTGCGTCAACGCCTGATTTGCGATGCATTATAGAGCATCATCCTGAAGAATACCTGAATAAACACAATAAAAACCATTCTAATGAGGCTTTTTGCACAAATAGAGGTGAATAATCATAGATTTAATCAAATAAAGCACTTAATTTGATACAGCTTTAATTTTCACACAAAAAGTTAATGCCTAATTTTACTGTGGTTTTTTTAAAAAAAACAACCTAATAAAATCAAGAAAGAATATTTTTTATGGCTGTTTTTGCTGCATCAAAAGAGAAATATTCCTCAACATTTTTTAAACCGCCTTGTGATAAGGTGTTCCAAAGCTCTTCATTTGTATACAATCGAATTATTTGATCAGCAAACTGTTGAGGTGTTTCAGCCATCAACACATCAACACCTTCTTGAGTAAACATGCCTTCGACTGCAATTTTTGTTCCAACAACAGGTTGGCCATAACTCATGGACATATTGACCTTTCCTTTTACGCCCGCTCCAAATCGCAGAGGAGCAATAGCTATGCGAATATCGTCCATTACTGGCTCAATGTCTTCTACAAAACCTTGATAAATAATATTGTCTTTTGCCATTTCTTGAATGTGTTTAGGCGCCTTTGATCCTATAATGTGAAACTTCAATTCAGGTAGAGCCACTTCAACCAAGGGGAAAATATCTTTTACAAACCATTCAATGGCATCGACATTGGGTGTGTGTTGATAACCGCCAATGAACATGATGTCTTTGCGTTCTGAAAAAGGTTTTCTACAGCCATATATTTCATGAATATTGGTTAATATTTTCACTTTTGAATTGGGAATTTCCTTTGCCAATACTTCAACTTCATAGGGGCTGACAACCAATGTAACATCGCAGGCAGTGGCTACAGCTAATTCTTTTTCTTTTGTCACTTCGGCCATTTTTGCTAACTTGTTATCGTTTTCTATTTCAGCCATGCGACGTTCCCTCACATAATGAAGATCAACGGTATCAAAGATTATTTTGGCTTTAGGGCAGTATTCACGAATGAATGGCATAACTGGTTCTGCCACATAATAACGTGACAAAAGAACCGCATCTAAATGCTTGCCATTGTTTTTCAAGTATTCAACAGGGTTTTTAATAAAAGGGGTGAATACGCATTCAACACCCAATTGCTGTAAAGCATGTGTATAGTGTTCATTGTGCATGAGGTTTTCTGGCATAAAGGCCACATGATAATTTAATTCTTTTAATATTTTAATTAAGTTTATCATTCTTAGTGAGCCTGAGTCTTGATCAGGTGTTGGAGTACAAGCATCAAAAATAAGAATTCTTTTGGGTTGTGCATGAATTCTGCACAGCTCAATATCAACGCCAGGCGCAGGTTGTTTAGATAGTTGTTTTGCCCATTTCTTCTTAAATTTTTGCTGATTAACTACTTGGTATTTTTTCATACCTTGGGTTAAATCTGTGCCTGAAGAAATGCCCTCAAAATGAGTCACCACAGAAGCTGGCTGAAAATAGACTTTTTTACCGATGCTTCTGATACCAAAGGCTAAGTCGGTATCCTCATAATAAGCGGGTTTATAACGATCATCAAAACACCCCAATTCATTGAACACCTTCTTTTTGACCAATATACTGGCACCAGAACAATAATCTACAGGCCTGATATGGTTGTATTCGGGTTTTTCTGGATCATCAGTTCTGCCATAATTCCAGCCGCTGGCATCAGAAAAAACGATACCACCAGCTTCTTGGAGTTGATTATTTGGATAGATTAACTTACTGCCTACTAATCCAGCATCGTCATAATTGGCAAATACTTCCAATAATGAGCTCAACCAATTTTGGTGAACTATTGTGTCATTATTTAAAAACATTAAGTATTGGCCTGTGCTCATAAGAGCACCTGTATTGCAGGATTCAATGAACCCTCCATTTTGTTCCTGTTTGTGATAGATGACACCAGAAATGTTTTTAATTAAATTCTCAGTATCGTCAGTTGAACAATCGTCAATCACAATAACTTCAAAGCTGGTTTTATCTTGTAATTCAGAAATTGATTTTAAACAATTGTAGGTGTGTTCGAAGTGATTAAAGACAGGAATGATTATAGAAACAATAGGTTTTTCAACAGTTTTGATTGAAATCGACTTAAAGTTTTGAGTTAGTTTAACAACAACATCATTTTTTGGCTTTGCAGGCTTGACTATTTTTCCTTTTATTATTGCAGTTGTTCCTTTGATTCCACGAGTTTTTAAACTCCGTACTGCTCTTGTTGGGAAAGATTTAATTTGCGCAAGTCTAAATCTCAAGGCGTTACGCTTGTTTCTTGCCCAGCTGGTAAATAACCGCAAAGGTTTTGTCACTTTCCAAGAGCGACTGTTGTAAACACTGGCGAGGTCTGATTTAAGTTTTAGTCTTTCAGTATCAAGTTTTTGCCTTTCCTCTTCTGCTTTGTTGCGGCTTAATTCAAAAGCACTGTTTAGTTCTTTTATTTCTTGGTGCATCCGAGAGGTTTCAGAGTCTAATATGTGCTTTAAATGTTTAGATTCTTTCCTTTCAAGCTCAATATCATTGGCTGCTTTATCTAATTGTTTCGTGAGTTTTTGGCCCCAAAAAGTTCTTTCCTCTAAAGTGTTTTGAGTTTGTTTTAATAACAAACGTGTTGCATTATTTATTTTATTATAATACTGCAGCTCTTTTGCCCATATATTGTTTTCAAAATTTGATTCAATTAATTGATATTCACTTTTGCTTTGAGCTGAAATTAAGCTGTGATAATGGCTAATTTGCTCAGAAAACCCATATGTTTTCTCTGCGACTAGATTTTTTTTAACTGACTCT
The DNA here is from genome assembly GCA_045107085.1 of Marinicellaceae bacterium. Taxonomy (GTDB): domain Bacteria; phylum Pseudomonadota; class Gammaproteobacteria; order Xanthomonadales; family Marinicellaceae; genus NORP309. Next base: position 5,003 of record JBGCFT010000248.1, read on the forward strand.
ATGTCTTCAGGGTTGTTCTTGAGTTGACGAATTTTATTAGCAATTGACAAATAGTCATTTGAGCACAAATAGCCAGTTTTACCATCTATAATGCGTTCTTTGAGCGCACCAAATTTAGTACTGATTGTGCAAATTCCAGCTTGTTGTAATTCTGAAAGGGTATAATTGAAGGTTTCGGAAGTTTGAGAGGTGATCAAAGCTATGGATGCAGAGGCCTTTTCAAGAGCAGACTGCAAGTTCTCATTTTCGTACTCCATTACGACTTCAATATTTTTAATGTTTAAGTATTTTTTTCCTTCATTGCCAGCACCAACCAGAACAAATGTGAATTCGTCACCAAGCTCCGAAATAATTTCTTCAAGTAAATTTTGGCCTTTGGGTGGATTAATCCTTCCTAAAACCAATACCCTGAACTCAATAGCTGAATTTTTAAAAGCAACTGGTTTTAATGGATTAATGGCATGTGGAATGACATTAACATTTGTGAATGTATTTCGGTCTATTTTAGATAAATTTTCTACCACTGATTGACTGGGAGCAACAAGACTTATGGTATTATCCTGATAAAGACTATGAAGCTGATCTCTCCAGAGCATGTACTGTTTTTCTGTGATTAAACCAAAAGGTTCGTATTTTGTTTGTTGTAAGGCTTTGTCTAAGTCATTAGGGTTGAGGGTATCAGTCTCAAGGTTGGCAATTAAACTCGGCCAAGATGGAAAATAATCATGAAAAACCCGTATAGTTGGTAATCCAGTTTGTAAACACTGCATACTGTGACCAATCACACTTGAAACAACAACGTGTTTGATTTGGAATTGGCTTATGATTTCTGATAAAATGTTTTTGTACTCATCATGTTTTATACAGGTTGAATCAATGGGTGTTTGCAAATCATACTGTCGCATTATAAAGCCATCAGATTTAGCATAATGTAACGTCAAACTTTCACCATGACTATTGCGATAAAGCTCTCCTTGTGACGAAAGTATTAAATGTTGATGAGTTTTTTCATGCTCAGAAAAATCATTAATCCATTGGTGTACGCCTCCACCCCAACCCATACAAATATGGAGCATAATGGGTTTTTCATCCAAAAGGGGATAGTTATTGAGTATTTTTATTGGTTCTAAGTTTTTTTTCAGCCTCCATTGTAATGAAGCTAACGAATGTGCGGGTAGGGGTTTTTGATCACCAATGTCTTTTTCATCAGTGAGTTGAATGAAACCTTCATTTTGAGTTTGAACCAAAACATTATTACACGCAAAAATTGACTCTTGCTTTATATTTAATAATGCAGCTTTGTTTTTAATCATAAAACAGTCTGGATTAAATGAGGCACTATAAAACGTATCTGGTGTTTGTAATAAATAAATAATTTGGTCTAACTCACCAACACTACCATGAAATTTATCTCCTGTTTCCAGAGGCGATAAGTTATTTATATGACAAGATAAAGTCGTACAAATTGAAATATCATTGTTCTGTATTAATGGTTGAGACAACCTCTCATACCAAAACTTAGGAAATTTAGCTTGGGCATTTATAACGACAATAGAAACTGCATCTTTTACTTCAGAGTATATTTCCTTAGACAATGAATCATCGAATAATGTGTGAGAAAACACCCTTGCTGAAAACAAATCTAAATCAATATTGCTGATTGATAAGTTGTCTTTTGAGGCATTATAAATTGCTAAAAAAGGTTTGAATTTTTCCATCGATGGATTATACCTTTGTATAACAAGGTTTTAAAGATTAATAAGAAATGAAAAAACGTAAACTTAATTTTCCCAGAAATTAACCACATATTTGTAGATAGATATGTTTTTTATATATAGAAAATTAAAAAACTTATCTTGACATACGCAACCAGTTGCGCATATAGTTGCATAAGCAAGTGAAATTATATTTTAACAATGACAAAAGAACAGACAAACAAAAATGCCTTTTTGGGTAAGGCGGCAACGGAACTCACACACGTTTCATCAAAGCAAGTTCTAGAAATATACAAACAACGCAAAATATTAATTTCGGTTGAGGTTTCCTCTACTCTATTATTTTTGTTTTACAACAGTCATTCTTCTTTGGCAGATGTTGCTACTGATTTAAATCTACCACATCAGTTGATTGCAAAACGTGTCAACAAGTTATTAAATCTGAAATTATTAAAAAAACAGCAAGACTCAAAAGACAAACGCCGCACGGAACTTAAACTAACTAAGCAAGGGATATTTCAAGCGAAACTATTGCAACAATGTATGAATGACATGTCTGTAGTGTATCAAGAATTATATCAAGAGATCGGATGCGATTTACCAAAGTACCTAAACGATGCGATCAACGCCTTAAATAAAAAGACTATCTTAGAAAGATTTGAATCTAACTTTGGAACAGGAGAAGAGTATGAATACCCTAAAAAATCTGATTAAATATATAATATTAATTACATTCTCAATAGCTCTTATATCATGTCAAAACCAAAAGAAAGTGGTTTATAAAGCAACACCTCAATACAGTTTTTCCATGTATTGTTTAAAAGAAAATATTGATAGAGACTTTGAAGTATTAAGTGATGTGACAGAAGTGCTTGAAAATACAGAAAAATATCCTGTCAATAAAGTAGTTAAAGCACTAGTTGACAGTGCAGGGTATAAAGTTGCAGCAGCAACCCAGTCTATTGATGAATGTACAAGCACTTTTAAATCAGGAGAAAGAAAGTTTAATCAATTATTAATGAACTCTAGAAAACAATTATCAAAACAAGGAGGTAATAAAGCTTCTGCGGATGGTAAAATTGCTCAAGTACAAGATGACATAACATATATGTGGAGAGATGATCAAAGCGCACGTATCACAATGATACAACTAAAAACCAAAAAAGAACAAGGGCCAGAATATTGGAGTTATCAACTGGCTAGAGTTCATACTTTTATTACTGATCATCAATCCATAGATTATATTGAGAAATTGATTGAAGAATATGACTGGGTGGACAAGATTAGATTTGGACAAGCTGTTTCTAAACATGCGTGGATAATGATTCAGCATGCAGATCAGAGGCCAGATTTACAGGCAAAAGTGTTACAAAGAATGGAACCATATCTAAAAAGTGGCGGTATTCAGCCTTCAAACTATGCCTATTTATGGGACCGAGTTGCTGTCAACAATAATAAGAAACAACGCTATGGAACACAGCCAGATTGGGATTGTGTTAATGGAAAAATGAAACTTCAACCCATGGAAAACCCTGAAACTGTTAATCAAAGAAGAGCTGAATTAGGAATGGGCACAGCGGAAAAGTCTCTAGAGCAAATGAATTTGTCAAGCTGCGGAATGCGTAATTAAAATTAGACTAAGCACTTATATAACAGCAAAACGTGCATTCATAGATGTTAAACCATTAAGTGACCAGTTTTAACCCAGATTATGGTTTCTTCCGTAACAAAAGGGTGGTGATTACTGTTATGAGGGCTGCGAACCCAAGTGCCTTTTGGATATTTTCCAAACTGATCTTGAAAGGTTCCTTTTAACACTAATATTTCTTCTCCACCAAAATGATTATGAGGTTGAAATACTTCATTTTTAGGCCATTTTACCAAAGCAGTATGTTCGTGTATGTGGCTGTGAAGTGGCATAACTTTTAGGCCGCCAATACCATCGACCCATTCTTTTGTGTGTGTATTAACAACCAGTTGTTGGTTATCATCTTTTTGAAATTGTGCTAATTTAACGAACAAAACACAACCTTCCTTACTAAAAGGGCTGTGTGAAGTTCCATCAGGGTTACGTAGATAACTTCCTTGAGGATAATCACCATTTTCATCAGAAAAAGTGCCTTCCAAAACAAAGATTTCTTCGCCTTTGTTATGAGTATGTTGCTTAAACTTAGCCCCTGGTAGATATTTAACCACACTGGTAGCATGTCCAGACTCTTTGTTTGCACGTGCGAGTGGTTTTCTAAGAACATCTGGAGATGGACTTTTTTGCCAGTCCATCTCAGATGTTTTTATTTGGATTTTTTTGCTGAAATCCATATTTAGATTGATGATTTTATTTTTCATAGTATTTATAGAGACCTTTGCTCGATTAGTGAAAGAAGATAAAAAGTTTAAAAAAGCATCACTCTGCGTTTCAAAATTTGCTAATAACTAGTTATTAGGCTGCATTTCGTGCCTTGATTGACACATTTTTAAATCTTTTTCTCAATCC
>JBGCFT010000249.1:0-21922 GCA_045107085.1 Marinicellaceae bacterium
GGAAGCACAGGTACAACTACAAAAGTTACCAAGAAACTCTTCACCATCAAGACAAAGAAATAGATGCCAACTTTCTGGGAGACCTCGTGGTTATTACCGTAAGTTTGGTTTAAGTAAAACACAGTTAAGAGAAGCCGCTATGCGTGGCGATATCCCTGGCTTAACTAAAGCTAGTTGGTAATTTTTTAACTAAATGATTGCCAAGCAATTATAGGAATAACATTATGAGTATGACAGATCCAATATCAGATATGCTAACACGCATTAGAAATGCACAAATGGTAAGCAAGCAATCCGTAACTATGCCAGCTTCAAAATTGAAGAAAGGTTTGTGTTCAGTATTACAAAAAGAAGGTTACATTCGTTCATTTGAATTGATTGAAGCCAATAACAGCGAAACAGGACATCCCCAAATTAAAGTAAATTTAAAATACTTTCAAGGCAAACCTGTTATCGAATATATTAATAGAGCCAGTAAGCCAGGATTGAGACTTTATAAAGGTAAACATGATTTGCCTAAAGTTGATGCGGGTTTTGGTACTGCTATTATCTCAACTTCAAAGGGTTTGCTTACAGATCTTGAAGCCAGAGAAGCTGGTGTAGGTGGCGAAGTCATCTGTATCGTTAAGTAAGGAGTATATAAATGTCAAGAATTGCAAAAAATCCAATTACTATTGTATCTGGTGTAAATGTAGATATCAAAGGGCAAAACGTTACAGTTAAAGGTCCAAAAGGTAGTGCTAATATGACTATCAATGATAATGTCAATATCAAAGAGGATGATGGTTCATTAGTGTTTAGTCCAAAAAATGAATCTTCTATGCCAATTACAGGAACTATGCGTTCATTAGTAAATAATATGATTATTGGTGTTACTGAAGGATACTCAACAAAATTATTGTTAGTTGGGGTTGGTTATAGAGCAACAGCTCAAGGTAAAGACCTTAAATTAGCATTAGGTTTTTCACATGATGTGATTTATCCTGCTCCAGAAGGCATTAGCTTTGAAGTACCTAAGAACCAAACTGAAATTACAGTGAGTGGAACTGACAAACAGAAAGTTGGTCAGGTTTGTGCTGAAATTAGAGCTTTAAGGCCACCTGAGCCATACAAAGGTAAAGGCGTTAAATACGCAGATGAAAGAATATTTAGAAAAGAAGCTAAGAAAGCTTAATCATTAAATATAAATTATTATAGAGAATTTGAGTAAAATAACATGAGTAATAAAAAAAATAATGCAAGATTAAGAAGAGCAAAATCAACAAGAGCAAAAATGCGTAATTTGAATGTTCCTTCTCTATCGATTCACAGAACCGATAAAAATCTCTATGCTCAAATATTATCAGGAGATGGCAGCACTACATTAGCAAGCGCATCATCACTTGAGAAAAAATTGATAGACGGTAAATCTGGCAAAAATATAGAAGCAGCTAAAATTATAGGTAAAACAATAGCTGAAAGAGCTATTAAAGCCGGTGTAGAAAAAGTGGCTTTTGATAGATCAGGTTTTTTATATCATGGTAAAGTTAAAGCATTAGCTGAAGCAGCAAGAGAAGCAGGCTTAAGTATTTAAGCTTAGCGCGATTTGAGTCAAACATAAATAAACAAACATAGGAAATTAGAAATGGCGAGCGTAGATAGAAGAAAAGATGAAGGCGATGGCTTATTAGAACGTTTGGTAGCGGTTAACCGCGTATCAAAAGTTGTAAAAGGTGGACGTCAATTTAGTTTTACAGCACTAACAGTGGTTGGTGATGGTAATGGCAAAATTGGATTTGGTTATGGTAAAGCAAAAGAAGTGCCAATAGCCATTCAAAAGGCAATGGATAAAGCCAGAAAAAATGTGATCACAGTAGATTTGAAAGAAGGAACGCTTTGGCATCCAATCAAAGCTAAACATTCAGGTTCAAAAGTATATATGCAACCAGCATCAGATGGTACTGGTGTAATTGCAGGCGGTGCAATGCGTGCCGTATTTGATGTTGTAGGTGTACAAAATGTACTTGCAAAATCACAAGGTTCAAATAATCCACAAAATTTAGTACGCGCAACAATTAATGGTTTGAAGAATATAACTTCACCAGATTCTATTGCTGCTAAGCGTGGCAAAACTGTAGAAGAGGTAATGCAAAATCATGGCTAAAGTTAAAACGATCAAAGTTACCCAATCGAAAAGTACAATAGGTGCTCTGAAAAATCATAAAGCATGTTTGAAAGGTTTAGGCCTTAGAAGAATGCGTCATACTGTAGAAGTTATTGATACTCCACAAAACCGTGGAATGATAAACAAAGCAATTCACTTATTAACAGTTGAAGAAACTAAATAACCCTGGTGGATAATACAATGCAATTAAATACAATTAAACCTGCTGCTGGTAGTAAAAAAGTAGCAAAAAGAGTTGGCCGCGGAATTGGATCTGGTAACGGTAAAACTTGTGGAAGAGGTCACAAAGGACAAAAATCACGTTCTGGTGGATGGCACAAAGTAGGTTTCGAAGGTGGTCAAATGCCTTTGCAAAAACGATTACCTAAGTTTGGATTTGCTTCAAGAATGGCAAAGTACAGTGATGAAATTTGTTTATATCATTTGGAAGCTCTAAAAGTTGAGACAGTAGACTTAGCTACTCTTGTAGAAAAGGGCTTGGTTAAACGCTTTGTTACTAAGGTTAAAGTTATAAATACTGGAACCCTTTCGAAAGCTATTAAAGTTGTTGGATTAAATGTCACGAAAGGCGCTAAAAAAGCCATTGAGACTGCCGGCGGAACTGTAGAGTAAATAATTATTATGTCAGCATCACAAGCACAAGTACAAAAAATGTTAGGAAATAAAAACAACCTATCTGAATTAAAATCTAGAATATGGTTTGTTATCATATCATTGATCATATTTAGATTAGGATCTTATATTCCTGTTCCTGGGGTCAACCCGAAAGTGTTGTCACAAATCTTAGAACAACAAAGCGGCGGCTTACTTGACATGTTCAACATGTTTTCAGGAGGCGCACTGGGAAGATTTTCATTGTTTGCACTGGGAGTGATGCCATATATTACAGCATCGATTATAATTCAAATTTTAGGACACTCGATACCTAAGTTAAAAGAGTTAAAAAAGGAAGGCGAATCAGGACGTAAGAAGATAAATCAATACACACGTTATGCCACAGTATTTTTAGCAGCATTTCAAGCTTATGCCATATCTTTTTCTTTACAACAGATGGGAAATAGTGGCGGTGTGGATGTGGTTCCTAACCCAGGATTTGGATTCTTATTTCCAGCAACTATAGCGCTTACTGGCGGAACAATGTTTCTGATGTGGATGGGTGAACAAATTACTGAAAGAGGTATTGGTAATGGTATATCACTTATTATCTTCGCTGGAATTGTAGTAGGCTTACCTTCTGCAATTGGATCAACATTTGCTATGGTTTCTGAAGGTAATCTTAATGCTTTAGTGGCTTTATTTTTATTGGTATTAGCACTTGGAGTTACTTATTTCGTTGTCTTTGTTGAGAGAGCGCAAAGAAGAATAACAATGCAATATGCCAGACGCGGTGGAAGAATGGGTACTCAAGCACAAAGCTCTTATCTTCCATTGAAAGTAAACATGTCTGGTGTAATACCAGTAATATTTGCTTCTTCGTTGGTCTTGTTTCCTGGTACTCTTGCTCAATTTTTAGGGCAAAAAGATGGTTGGGGATGGCTGCTTGATGTGGCACAGTGGTTACAACCTGGCAATATATTGTACATGATTTTCTTTGGTGGTCTAATTGTGTGGTTTGCGTTTTTCTACACTGCACTGACTTTTGACCCTAATGAAATGGCTGATAATTTAAAAAGATCAAGTGCTGTTGTGCCAGGTATAAGACCGGGTAGACATACCGCTGATTACATAGATAGTGTCACAACAAAAATAACATTTTGGGGTGCTTTATATCTACTTGGGGTTAGTTTAATGCCGCAAGTGATACTTAATTTTTGGTCCATACCATTTGCTTTAGGAGGGACTTCCCTGCTCATTGTAGTGGTAGTGGCCATGGACTTTATGGCACAATTGCAAACGCATTTGATGTCTGGTCAATACGATAACTTGATGAAAAAATCAAATTTGAAGAATTACGGTAAATCTGGAATTCAGAAAAAATAATATATTTTATGTATATTATCAAAGGAATTTAATGTAAATATCCTTTGAGTTGAATACCAGTAAACAACTCTAAACAACGTGCGTAATGCGTTATATAAGATTTAGAGTAAAGAGAATCCTTAAATTTATGTAATTTATTACAGAAAATTTATGTCAGATTCATAAATTAATTGCATAAAAGACATTGGCATCATTGCTGTGTGTCTTTTTGTTCTTTATAATGCACGGCTTTTTAAGTCAAAGTGGTTTTTAAAATCTAATTAGGTTTAAATGTAAAGACTACTGCAATAATAGATTAAATAAGTTTTAGGAGAATTAAATGGCGCGTATAGCAGGTGTCAATATACCAGTTTACAAACATGCATGGATTGGTCTAACCAGTATTTATGGAATAGGCAGAACAAGAGCCTATGATATTTGTGATAAAGCTGGAGTCAATCCTACCATTAAGGTAAGAGATTTAGATGAAGGTTCTTTAGAGAAACTTCGTGGTGAAGTAGCCAAATTTAATGTTGAAGGTGACTTAAGAAGAGAAGTTGCAATGGATATTAAACGACTAATGGATCTAGGTTGTTACCGTGGTTTAAGACACAGAAGAGGTTTACCTTGTCGTGGTCAAAAAACCAAAAACAACGCACGTACTAGAAAAGGTCCAAAAAGACCTATTAAAAGATAACATTAAAGTTTAATTAAGAATCAGATAAAACGAGAAATTTATGGCTAGACCACAAAAAACTAAAAAGAAAGTTAAAAGAACCATTATAGATGGAATTGCACATGTCCATGCTTCTTTTAATAACACTATTATTACTTTGACTGACAGATCTGGAAACTCTTTAGCATGGGCTACAGCAGGTGGTGCTGGATTTAGAGGTTCAAGAAAAAGTACTCCTTTTGCTGCTCAAGTCGCTGCTACAAATGCAGGAAAGATTGCACAAGATTATGGATTAAAGAATCTTGAAGTTCGCATTAAAGGTCCTGGACCAGGACGTGAATCTTCAGTTCGTGCTTTGCATAGTCTGGGTTATAGAATTACTAACATCATTGATGTCACGCCAATACCTCATAATGGTTGTCGTCCATCTAAGAAAAGAAGAGTTTAAGGAGAACATTATGGCTAGATATATTGGACCAACTTGTAAATTAGCAAGAAGAGAAGGCACAGACTTAATGTTGAAATCACCAGCTAGAGCTGTTGAGACTAAATGTAAATTAGATCAAGTACCAGGCCAACATGGAGCAAATATGCGCCGTGGAAAACCTACTGACTACGCTGCTCAATTAAGAGAAAAGCAAAAGGTGAGACGTACTTATGGCGTTCTAGAGAAACAATTTAGAAATTATTACAAAAAAGCAGCCAAACAAAAAGGTGCTACTGGTGAAAATTTACTTAAACTACTTGAAACTAGATTAGATAATGTGGTTTATAGAATGGGTTATGCTGTTACAAGAAGCGAAGCCAGACAATTAGTTTCTCATAAAACCATAGAAGTTAATGGAAAAACATGTAATATTCCTTCATTACAAATTCAAGAAGGTGACATTGTTTCTATAAGAGAAAAATCACAAAAACAACTTAGAATAAAAGATGCTTTAAACTTATGGGAAGAAATGAGTTTATTTGCAGATTGGGTTAGTGTAGATGCTAAGAAAATGACAGGAACATTTAAAAATGTTCCATCAAGAGATGATTTGCCAGCTGAGATTAATGAAAATCTTATCGTGGAATTGTATTCTAAATAATTAACAAACGAGGTATTTCTTATGTCAGATATTTTGGCAAAATTATTGCGCCCAAAAGTGGTAGCAATAAAAGAAGAATCAGCAAATAAAGCAGAAGTTGTGATTGAACCATTGGAAAGAGGTTTTGGTCATACACTTGGAAATGCTTTTAGAAGAATATTACTATCTTCTATCCCTGGTTATGCAATAACTAAACTTCAAATTGATGGAGTTTCACATGAATTCTCTACAATTGAAAACGTAAAAGAAGATGTTGTTGAAATTCTACTAAACCTTAAAGGTGTTGCTTTTATTGTAGAAGGCAGAGAAGAAGAAGAATTTGAAGTGACATTGAGTAAATCTGGCGCAGGTGTAGTCACAGCCGGAGACATTCAAGTCACTGATGGAATGTCAATTGCTAACCCAAAACATGTGATCTGTAATCTTGCTGGTAAAGCTTCTATAAATATGCAAATGACCGTCACTGAAGGTATTGGATATGAAGCAGCCAATAAAAACCAATTAGAAGATGAATCACGTGCAATCGGATCTTTATTGTTAGATGCCAGTTATTGTCCTGTGAAACGTGTATCTTATGATGTTGAGAACACCAGAGTTGAGCAAAGAACTGATTTAGATAAATTGATTTTAAGTGTTGATACTGACGGTTCAATTACTGCAGAACAAGCTATACAAACTGCTGCTAGGATTCTCATTGAACAAATGGCTGTCTTTGTAGATTTTGAAATGTCTGCTCCAGTTGAAGAAGAGTCAGAAGAAGTTAAACTGAATCCAATTTTACTTAAGCCAATTGATGAGTTAGAACTAACAGTTAGATCAGCTAATTGTCTTAAAGCAGAAAACATTCAATACATCGGTGATTTAATACAAAGAACAGAAGTTGATTTATTAAAAACTCCGAATCTTGGTAAAAAATCATTAAACGAAATAAAAGCAGTACTTGCAGAAATGGGTCTGAACTTTGGTGTGCGCATAGACAATTGGCCACCAGCATCAATCAGAACTGTTGAGCGTTTACTCGGATAATAAGGTAGAAATAAAATGCGTCATAGAAAATCAGGTCGACAACTAAATAGAAACAGCTCACATCGTAAAGCCATGTTCCGAAATATGGCGGCATCTTTGTTTGAACATGAATTAATCAAAACAACTTTACCCAAAGCAAAAGAATTGCGTATGGTAGCTGAGCCATTGATAACAATCGCTAAAAATGACAGCGTAGCTAATAGAAGGTTGGCAGCATCAAGATTACCAAACAGTAGTACTGTTGTTGTAAAAAAACTTTTTGAAGAGTTAGGCACAAGGTATCAGGATCGCCCAGGTGGATATTTAAGAATTCTTAAATGTGGTTACCGTGCAGGTGATAATGCTCCAATGGCTTATGTTGAATTAGTAGACAGACCCAGACCCACTGCTTCTGATTCAGAAAGCTAAGCACAATTTATAGTTTATAAAAACCCGGTTTAACCGGGTTTTTTTTTAATACATAAAAGGAAGAATAATATGAAAGTCAATTCTTTAAGATTTTACAGTTTTTTACCCATTTTCGTTGTCATTGCATTTTTAGCTTATGCACTTTATACAGAGAAATATCTTGGATTAAACCCATGCCCATTATGTATGGTACAAAGGTATATTTATGTTCTAATCGGACTATTGTTCACTTTGACCCTGATCAAACCACCTGTATCATGGGGAAGAACTTTTATGGGAGTTTTAATTTCTTTTACTTCTTTGTTTGGTATGCTAGTTGCGGGATGGAATGTAAGAATGCAACATTTGCCACCAGAAGAAGTCCCCGCCTGTGGTGCTAGTCTTGATATTATGTTAGATTCATTTCCTATCAAAGACATTATTTCAGAATTAATAAATGGCTCAGGTGATTGTGCAGAAGTTGTATGGACATTTTTGGGCTTAAGTATGCCAACTTGGTCATTAATCTGTTTTATTGGATTCTTTTTATATACAATATTCTGGACTAAACTAAAGCAAAGGCTCGTACAAATATGACAACTAATAACCAATGGTCTCTAGAAAGTTGGAAAACCAAAGCCATAAGGCAACAAGCTACTTATACCAATCAAAATTCACTTGATAAAGCGTTAAATAAATTATCAAATATGCCACCATTAGTGACATCATGGGAAATATATAAACTCAAGCAGAAACTTGCTGAAGTCCAAAATGGTAAAAGGTTTTTAATTCAAGGGGGCGATTGTGCTGAGAGTTTTGATGATTGTAATTCATCCGTTATTTCAAATCGCTTAAAAGTTCTTTTACAAATGAGCCTGGTATTAATTCACGGATGTAAAATGCCTATAGTAAGAATAGGTCGTTTTGCTGGACAATATGCTAAACCACGATCATCTGATAATGAAACAAGAAATGGAATAACTTTACCAAGCTATCGTGGCGACTTAGTAAATAAAATAAAATTTGATGAAAAATCAAGAGTACCAGATCCAGCTCGAATGCTTGTAGGACATGCCTCATCTGCAATGACAATGAATTTTGTAAGGGCTCTAATTGACGGTGGTTTTGCGGATATTAGGCATCCTGAATACTGGAATTTAGCCTGGATTGAGCACTCTGGTCAATCAACAGAATACCAAGATATGATGGTAAAAATTAGCGAATCAATTGAATTTGCGGAAATTCTTGCTGGACAGAGATTAGGTAATCTATCACGGGTAGACTTTTATTCTTCTCATGAAGCTTTGCACCTGAATTATGAACAAGCACTTACAAGACAAGTACCTAGACAAGAAGGATTTTTTAATCTCAGTACACATTTTCCTTGGATAGGATTAAGAACCAATCAATTAGATTCTGCACACGTTGAATTATTAAGAGGTATAAATAATCCCATAGGTATTAAAGTGGGTAAAGAAACCACAAAAGATCATTTAGTAGGTTTATGCCAAACATTAAACCCCAGCAATGAAGCAGGTAAAATTACTCTTATACATAGATTTGGTGCAAATAATATAGAAGATAATTTACCTCGTTTAATTAAAGACTTAAAAGAAGAGGGTATTGGTGTTGTATGGTGCTGCGACCCTATGCATGGAAACACAGAAAGTACTTCAAATGGTTATAAAACAAGAAAGTTCGAAAACATTAAAAAAGAAGTAGAATTATCTATGCAGGTTCATAAAGACGAAGGTTCTTTCTTAGGTGGAGTTCACCTGGAATTAACTGGAGAAAATGTCACTGAATGTTTAGGTGGTGCAAGAGAACTTAATGAAAAAGATTTAGAACGCGCTTACAAAACCCAAGTGGATCCGAGATTAAACTACGAACAATCTTTAGAAATGGCAATGGCAATTGTCAGTAAATTTAATAGCTAATTATAATGGGGGCATTATTATGAGCAATATATCAGTACACTCAGAAATTGGTAAGTTAAATACAGTCATCATACATCAGCCAGGTTTAGAAATGGAAAACATGACGCCGGCAACTGCTCAAGAAGTATTGTATGATGATATTTTAAATTTAGATTTAGCACTAGAAGAACACAGGCAGCTGACAGGTGTGCTAAGAAGAGTAGCTAAAGTGCATGAGTTCTCTGATTTACTCAGTGATGTTCTACAAGATGAAAAAGTAAAACTACAAATTCTTAAAGATGTTTGTAATTTGTATGGTCATCCAGAGTTGATAGACAATTTGTTTGAAATGGACCCAACTGTCTTATCAGAACAATTTTTTGCAGGAACTTTACTTGAAAAAAATACTTTAGAACGTTTTTTAAGCGAATCTAGACATGCCATTCCTCCATTACCCAATGCATTCTTCACCAGAGATGCCGTCATGTGTGTATATGAAAATATCGTTATAGGTTCGATGGCACACAAAGTTAGATTAACTGAAGCGCTATTACTGCGGTATATATTTAGACACCATCCAGCTCTGGGAGTGAATAACTTCTACCATGACGGAACCCGTAAACAAACAGAAAATATTACAGTGGAAGGCGGTGATATATTAGTCATAAAAGAAGATTTACTTGTTATTGGATTTAGTGAAAGAACATCAGCTAAAGCCATAGATAAATTGGCCCAAGAAATGTCTCGCGATAAGTCGAAACTAGATATTTTAGTTGTCAATTTACCAAAAATTCGTGCAACCATTCATCTAGATATGATTTTTACCATGCTAGATGTTGATAAATTTATGGTATATCCACCTCTAATTACAGGTCCACATAAATGCAAAAGTTTTCATATGCAATGCAGTGATGGTAAGATAAATTCAATACAAGAATATTCAGGACTACCAAAAGCATTGAGAGCTTTAGGAATTGAAGCCAGTTTTATTAATTGTGGTGGAGATAAACCTTTTGCACAAGAAAGAGAGCAATGGACCAGTGGTGCAAACTTTTTTACTTATGCTCCAGGTCATGTCATTGGCTATAAACACAACAAAGAAACATTTAATGCATTGAGTCAAGCTGGGTTTGAGATTATTAATGCAAAAGATGTCATTACTGATAAGAAAACATTAGATGAGAATAAATTAGTTGCTGTCGCAATGGAAGGGGCTGAATTAAGTCGTGGTGGTGGTGGTTGTCGTTGTATGACAATGCCAGTTCACAGAGATAAAGTGAACTGGTAGCCAAAACTTATAGTCTGATAGACTATAATGTTAGAAAATATAATAACACGCTCAAATGTATAAATTAGACAATTTAAATGAAAACAATAAAGGTATAAATATCTTTTTACTGGTGATTGTGAGTTCTTTCATTTTAGTTGCTATTAATGCTACATTTTATCAATTAATTTTAAACATTGATTATTTTGAAGTACTGGCTAATAGCATTTTGTTATTTACTACTTTTTATCTGATATATATCACACAAAAAAATAGCACGAATAAGAGTGGTTTTTACTACTACACTTCAATTGGTTTTACGTTCTTGTTTTTTGGATTGTTTGTAACCACATTAAATCATATCTATATATATGATCATCATATTGTAAAAATAGCAACTAGATTATTGTTTGTCTTTGGCTATAGTTTATTGGCAATTGGTGTAACTAAGTGGGTAAAATACAATGAGTTAAGGCATGATGAACTCAGTTTACAAGCCAATACTGACGAATTAACTGGAATTTTAAATAGAAGGTCTTTTACTTCATTCTTAAAGTTTGAATTAAATAAAGCAAAAAAAAGCGCAACCTCTTTCTCATTAATCATTCTTGATATTGATTTCTTTAAATCTGTTAACGATAACCATGGTCATTTGTTTGGTGACGAAGTCTTAAAAAATTTAGCGTTTTTGATGAACAAATCTTTTCGTTCTGGAGATAAGATATGTCGCTGGGGAGGTGAAGAGTTTGCTATTCTTTTGCCAAATACCAGTTTAGCAAATGCTCAAACAGTCGCCGAAAAAATAAGGAAAATTGTAGCAAATCAACCCTTTTCTCATGATGGGACTATTATCAATTACACCATTAGCTTAGGTATATCAGAATCTCTGAATTCAGACCAAAATATTGAATCGGTCATTAGCAGAGCAGATGAAGCATTATATGAAGCTAAAAATAACAATAGAAACTGCGTTCGCTCAATCAGCGCATAAAGAAAACCTATGGCAATACTTTCACTACTTGACGTGTCTCTAGATTTTGGTGCAGAACCATTATTGGATGAGATAAATTTCACAATTAACAAGGGTCAAAAACTATCATTGATAGGACGTAATGGCGAAGGGAAGTCATCATTGATGAAATTATTGACTGGACAGATTCCACTGGAACATGGTGAAATTCGAAAACACGGTTCAAGTAAAATTGCTATGATGGAACAAAATGTTCCTGAAAATAAAACGAATGATGATATATACACATTGGTCGCTAAAGCCTTGGGTGAAAGAGGCGATGATATTATTGATTATCACCATGCTTTAATAAATGATTTAGAAACTTTAGATACCATTGGAGAAAGAATAACAGACTCAGATTCTTGGTCATTATTAAATGATATTGAAACAGTTATTTCGCAACTGGATTTAGATAAAGACCAATTGTTTAATGACTTATCTGGGGGAGTTAAGAGAAGAGTTGTTTTAGCACGGGCATTAGTTCAGAATCCTGACTTACTATTACTAGATGAACCAACAAATCACTTGGATATAGAGACAATTATTTGGCTTGAAAAATTTGTCAGAAATTTAAAAATTGCAGTAGTTTTTATTACACATGATCGGGCATTTCTTAAGAATATTGCCACAGGAATATTAGAACTTGATCGGGGTAAGATTCATTATTATGATTGTAACTATGATACTTATTTAGTCAGAAGAGACGAAAGACTCAATGCAGAAGACAAAGAAAACGACCGATTCGATAAAAAACTGGCAAAAGAAGAAATCTGGATCCGTCAAGGCATTAAAGCCAGAAGAACAAGAAATGAAGGAAGAGTCCGTGATCTCAAAAAAATGCGTTCACAAAGAAGTCAAAGGCGAACTCAAAGTGGTACAGCCCAAGCACAAATAAATATAGCAGAAAAATCAGGTAAAAAAGTAATAACGGCTCATAATATTGGCTATTCTTATGGTGAAAAAGTTTTAGTGAAGGGTTTTTCAGCCAAAATTCGGCGTGGAGATAAGATTGGCATCATAGGAAGAAACGGTGTAGGAAAAACAACTTTGGTTAATATGCTCTTAGGAGAACTAGAAACCCAAACGGGAAGTGTTAAACATGGAACAGGACTAGAAATAGCATATTTTGACCAATTAAAAGGCAATTTAAACCTTGCAGATACAGTGGCTAACAACCTCAACCAAGGCACTGATGAAATAGTCGTCAACGGCAAGCCTACCCATGTTATTTCATACTTACAAAAATTTCTTTTTCGTCCAGATAAAATACTGGCACCAGCAAAAGTTTTATCAGGTGGAGAACGCTCGCGATTATTGTTAGCACGATTATTTGCACGTCCAGCCAATGTTTTAGTATTGGATGAACCGACAAACGACTTGGATATTGAAACCTTGGATTTATTACAAGAACAGTTATTTGAATTTCCAGGTACTGTGTTGTTAATCAGCCATGATAGGGACTTTATAGACAATGTTGCCACACAAACTTATGTTTTTGAAGGAGAAGGTAAAGTACAAGAATATGTTGGCGGATATCAAGACTATTTGGTTCAAAGACCCGACCCAAAAAAAGAAAAAGAACAAATAGAAAAATCCAAAACGATTAAACCAGAAAATAAAGCCAGTCAATCAAGCAATAAACTAAGCTTCAAAGATCAATTTGAGCTCGATAATCTTCCCAAAGAAATAGACAAACTTGAATCTCAACTAGAAGAACTCAATACCCAGATGGCTCAACCTGATTTTTATCAGGAAGATGCGCATGTCATTAAGCAAACAACAAATAAGCAATTGAGTATTACTGAAGAACTAGACCAAAAATACCAAAGATGGGATGAGCTAGAAAATTAATAGAAATAGTTTACATACTCATTATTTTTAAAATGTTAACTTTCGATAATTAAACCTCACCTCACTGACTTTAACAATCATCTCATTTATTTTTTAATTGAACTCAACTCATATATGACAAATTACAACAATTATTATGCTATCATTCACCTATGAAAATAGCCATTGTTGCCAGTCGTTCCATTAACTCACAAAAATCATTGCGTAAGCTGACTAAAATGTATGAGAATTACATAGTGAGTGAAACTGAAGCTGATGTTATCATTGCTTTAGGTGGCGATGGTTTCATGTTGAGCACATTGCATCAATATATAAAAGGTGAAACACCTGTATTTGGAATGCGAAGAGGAACAGTTGGTTTTTTAATGAACCGTTACAGTCCAGAAAATCTTATTGATCGATTAAAGAAATCACAAATTACCACCTTGTATCCTTTGAAAATGCTCGCTACCACAACTCATGGTCATCATTATGAAGCCTTGGCCATAAATGAAGTTTCACTGTTACGCCAAACCAGACAATCTTCCAGAATAGGCATATCAATCAATGGCCAGGATAAAATTACTCAATTGGTCGGTGACGGTGTAATGATTGCCACTCCAGGTGGTTCTACGGCCTACAATTTATCTGCGCATGGACCAGTTTTACCATTGAGTGCTGATATATTGGCCTTAACACCCATCAGCCCATTTCGTCCTCGGCGTTGGAAAGGCGCAATTATTCCATCCAATGCACACATAAAATTCAGTATACAAGACTGTGATAAACGACCTGTCAGTGCCACAGCAGATAACTTTGAAGTACGCGATGTAGACAGTGTTGAGGTGTTTGAAGACCGTTCAGTATCTTTGAGATTGCTATTTGATCCAGAACACAGATTAGAAGATAGGATAATCAATGAGCAATTCATCATCTGATTCTACCAAGGATATTTATGATCCTGTTTTGGTGATTGCGGTTTCTTCACGTACATTATTTGATTTATCTGATGAGCATGATATTTATCTCAATTCTGGAGTAGATCAATATCGATCACACCAATTGGAACATGAAAAAGAAATTTTAAATCCTGGTGTAGCCTTTCCATTGGTGCAAAAATTGTTGGCAATCAAACATCCAAAAACCAATGTATCTTTGGTTGAAGTAGTATTGGTTTCTCGTAACAATGGTGATACTGGTTTGAGAATATTTAATTCAATACAGCATTACAACTTAAACATTCAACGCGCAGCTTTTTCAAATGGTAAATCGCCATTTGCCTACCTCAAAGCTTTTGGCGCCCATTTGTTTTTATCTGCACATAATCGGGATGTGGAACTGGCATTGAAAGCGGGCTATGCTTCTGCTCATTTATTAACCCGAAAATTAGATCAAGAATCTTTATTGAAGAAAAAATCTCAAGTGCGCATAGCTTTTGATGGTGATGCTGTATTATTCTCCGATGAATCTGAAAAAATATATAAACAAGAAGGCTTGGCTGCCTTTAAGGCCAATGAACAAAAGCAAGCAGATGTGCCACTTTCAGGCGGTCCATTTAAACCTTTTTTACAGGCATTACATCAATTACAATCGTTATTTAAAGTAGACGAAACGCCCATAAGAACAGCATTAGTCACAGCCCGTTCAGCGCCTTCTCATGCACGAGTCATATTAACACTGCGTAAATGGGGTATTCGAATTGATGAAGCTTTGTTTTTAGGGGGTTTAGATAAATCAGAATTTTTAAAAGCGTTCAAAGCCGATATATTTTTCGATGATCAGTTGATCCATGTTAAATCAGCCAGTAAACACCAATTAACATCTGGTCATGTTCCGCATGGGATTGCGAATAAATAAAAATATGATGACTATCGGGCAATAAATTTTTACTTATCCAAAAAAAAACGCAACATTTACTGTTGCGTTATTATCTCTAATATATAATCTGTCGTTTTAGCTATATGTACTTAACATCAGTTATGTAATAGGTGATATCCCCACCAGGAGTTTGCACGTCGACTTCGTCATCGAGTTCTTTACCAATTAATGCACGAGCAATCGGTGAAGAGATTGAAATTTGTCCTTGGTCAATATCGGCCTCTACATCGCCTACAATTTGATAAGTGACTTCGTTTTCATCATCATCTTCCAATGTGACTGTGGCGCCAAAAACTACTTTATCACCGACATTGAGACTCAGTATGTCTATTATTTGTGCATTAGAGATGGTACCTTCTAAAAACTTGATGCGCGCTTCATTCATGCCATGTTCTTCGCGTGCGGCATGGTATTCAGCATTTTCTTTTAAATCTCCATGGGCACGTGCTTCTGCAACGGCTTCAATAATGCGTGGTCTTTCAACTGTTTTTAATCTTTTTAATTCTTGATTTAATTTTTCAGCACCTATGGCTGTTAGTGGAGCTCTGCTCATTTTATTTTCTCTTTTCCTCAATCACTCAATTCGTGCAATTCATCAAGTGAATATATTTGTTGATTATTTAAATGTTTATACGCTTCTAAGGTTGCAGCTGCTCCATAAATAGTGGTTGAATAATTTACATTGTGCTGTAAAGCTTCACGTCTTATGGAATACGAATCAGATATGGCTTGTGATCCTTCTGTCGTATTGATAATAAAATCAATTTCATTCGATTTAATTTTATCAACTATATGGGGTCTTCCTTCTGCCACTTTATTGACTCGTTCACAATACAAACCGTGATCACGTAATAACTGACAAGTTCCACCTGTTGCGACTAAACTGAATCCCATTTGCTGTAAATTATCGGCCAATGGAAGCACCTCTTTTTTATCGGCTTCTCTGACACTAATAAAAGCAGTACCTTGCAAGGGCATATAGGTTGCACTGGCTTGTTTTGATCGAGCAACTGCTGCACCAAAACTCTTGCCTATGCCCATAACCTCACCGGTAGAGCGCATTTCAGGTCCTAATATGGGGTCAACACCCGGAAATTTCAAGAATGGAAAAACAGGTTCTTTGATTGAATAGTGATTAAGCTTTAATCTTTCTTTTACTTTTTGATGTTTTAAGCTAATGCCAGCCATACACCTAGCAGCTATTTTTGCCAACGGTAAACCTGTGGCTTTAGAAACGAAAGGCACCGTTCTTGAGGCGCGAGGATTCACTTCAAGAATATAGATATCTTCACCTTGAATAGCGAATTGAGTATTCATTAATCCAATGACACCTAACTCTTTGGCCATCAAGCCTGATTGCCTGCCTAATTCATGCTGAATATCTTCTGATAATGAAAAAGGAGGTATGCAGCAAGAAGAATCTCCTGAATGAACTCCAGCTTGTTCTATGTGCTCCATAATGCCACCAATCATTATGTCTTTTCCATCACATATAATATCCACATCCACTTCAATGGCATGATCTAAAAAGTGATCCAGTAATATAGGAGAATCATTAGAGACCTTGACTGCTTCATGCATGTATCTGTTGAGCTCTTTGTCATTATGTACAATTTCCATAGCTCGACCACCCAATACAAAAGATGGGCGAACAACCAATGGATAACCCACTTGATTAGCAAGCTCAACTGCTTCATCGACATTTTTGGCTATGCGATTAGGTGGTTGTTTTAATTCAAGCTTATCTAGCATGGCTTTGAAAAGCTCTCGGTCTTCAGCCATGTCAATACATTCTGGAGGTGATCCAATAATTGGAACACCGGCTTGTTTTAACCCATTGGCTAAATTTAATGGAGTTTGTCCTCCATATTGAACTATGACACCATCTGGTTTTTCGATGTGCACAATTTCCATCACATCTTCATGTGTTAACGACTCAAAATATAAACGATTAGCCGTATCATAATCTGTAGATACGGTTTCAGGATTACAATTGACCATAATGGTTTCAAACCCATCTTCTTTTAATGCTAAGGCTGCATGCACACAACAATAATCAAATTCAATGCCTTGACCTATTCGATTTGGGCCACCACCCAATATCATTATTTTTTTGTTTTGAGTGGGCCTGGCCTCACAAAATTGTTCGTAAGTAGAATAGAAATAATCTGTACTGGTGTCAAATTCTGCTGCACAAGAATCAACCCGTTTATAAACTGGTCGAACATTAAATTGATGGCGCATATGAGTAAATTCGGACTCAGACAAAGCTAACATCTCTGCCAATTTTGAGTCAGAAAAACCCAGCTTTTTTAGAGCTAAAGTGTGTTCAGCAGTCAAATCATCCGGGTTGGTATCACTTAATGTTTGTTCAACTTGAATAATGTGTTCAATTTGTTTTAGAAACCAAGGATCAATTGCAGAAATTTTAAATAATTCATCAACGCTATAGCCCAATCTAAATGCGTCACCAACATAAAGTAATCGATCAGAAGTGGGTTCACGCAGTTCTTTGTTTAAATCAAATCCATTATCAATATCATCTTGATTAATCAAAGAATCTAGTCCATTTAATCCAGTTTCTAAACCCCGAAGGGCTTTCTGTAACGATTCACTAAATGTCCTTCCAATCGCCATGACTTCACCCACCGATTTCATTTGAGTAGTCAAGTGGTTATCTGCTTTGGCGAATTTTTCAAAAGCAAACCGTGGAATCTTTGTCACAACATAATCAATACTGGGTTCGAATGAAGCGGGTGTCTCACCACCTGTAATTTCATTTTGTAATTCATCTAATGTATAACCAACGGCTAATTTTGCAGCCACTTTAGCAATGGGAAATCCAGTGGCTTTTGAAGCCAATGCTGAAGACCTTGAAACACGCGGATTCATCTCGATAACAATGACTCGACCATTTTCTGGATTGATAGAAAACTGAACATTTGAACCACCAGTATCCACACCAATTTTTCTTAATACAGCCAATGAAGCATCGCGCAATACTTGATATTCTTTATCAGTTAATGTTTGAGAGGGTGCAACCGTTATAGAATCTCCTGTATGGACTCCCATAGGGTCCAAGTTTTCAATCGAACAAATGATAATGCAATTGTCTTTTTTGTCACGAACCACTTCCATTTCATATTCTTTCCAACCCAATAAAGATTCTTCCAATAAAACTTCACTGGTAGGAGACATTTTTAAGCCATTGGCTGTAATGTCTTCAAACTCTTCCAAATTATAAGCAATACCGCCACCGGTTCCTCCCATTGTGAAAGAAGGACGAATAATGACTGGATAGCCAATTTGTTTTTGAGCCAAACGGGCTTCTTCTATGTTATGAACCAAAAATGATAAAGGGGTTCCGAGACCAATATCGGTCATGGCTTTTTTAAATAACTCGCGATCCTCGGCCATATCAATGGCTTCACGAGTTGCGCCAATCATTTCCACATTGAATTTTTCAAGTACGCCATGAGCGACCAAATCTAATGAACAATTCAACGCTGTCTGACCGCCCATGGTTGGTAAAATCGCATCTGGACGTTCTTGTTCAATGATTTTTGCAACGGTTTGCCAATTAATCGGTTCTATAAAAATTCTATCGGCTGTTTCAGGATCTGTCATGATAGTTGCAGGATTAGAATTAACTAAAATGACATGGTAGCCTTCATCTTTTAAAGCGTTACAGGCCTGAGTTCCGGAATAATCAAATTCACAGGCTTGCCCGATCACAATGGGCCCAGCTCCTAAAACTAAAACTCTTTTTATATCATTGCGTTTAGGCATTTTGGCTCTCCTTTTTAATTTCCTTCATGGCTTGAATAAATGGAAGAAATAGTTTTTTGGCATCTTGAGGCCCAGGACTTGCCTCAGGATGCCCCTGAAATCCATAAGCAAAACAATCGGTTCGTTTAATCCCTTGGATTGTGCCATCAAATAAAGATTTATGTGTCACATCTAAATGATCTGGCAAGTCAGTTTCATCCACTGCAAAGCCATGATTTTGAGAAGTAATCATAACTTCTGTTGTTATTAAATCTTGTACAGGATGATTAGCGCCATGATGACCAAACTTCATTTTTATGGTACTGGCACCACTTGCTAGGGCTAATATCTGATGACCAAGACAAATGCCAAATAATGGTATTTTTGTGGTTAAAAAGTCTTGAACTGATTTAATCGCATAATTACAAGCAGCAGGATCTCCTGGTCCATTAGAAAGAAAGATACCATCAGGTTTCATTGCTAGAACATCACTTGAACCAGTGTTAGCAGGAACCACAGTGATATCACATCCCAATGAAGATAAAATTCTGAGAATATTATGTTTCACGCCAAAATCATAACAAACGACTTTGAATTGTTTGTTTCTGTTTGTAGTGAAATCATTTGTATCTAGATTAAATTCTCCTTCTTGCCATGAATAGGATTCTTTGCAAGTCACCTCAATGGCCAAATCAGTATTCTCTAAACCTTTGAATTGATTGGCTAACTCAATTGCCTGGTCAACGTCAATTTCTTGGTTCATAATACAGGCTTTCATTGCGCCTTTGCGGCGTAATATTTGTGTGAGTTGTCTGGTATCTAATTCAGCAACAGCAACAATTTTATGACGCACCAAATAATCCTGTAATGATTCTTGCATCCGCCACGAACTGGCAAGTTTAGGTAAATCTTTTATCACCAAACCTTTTACATAAGTTCGAGCAGATTCATTGTCTGCATAATTACAGCCTGTATTGCCAATGTGCGGATAAGTTAATGTGACTATTTGATCACAGTAGGATGGGTCTGATAGTATTTCTTGATATCCCGACATGGCAGTGTTGAATACGATTTCACCAGTTGAATGTCCATTGTAACCTATGGAAATTCCATGAAAAATAGTACCATCTTCGAGCGCTAATATGGCTTTTTTCTGCCCAGCAAAAAGCACAGAATCTAAGTTTGAATCATGCATAATATTGAATGTTTTGAATTTTTAACAGCTGGATGGGCATTTTAACTCAAGCTGACTCACTAGTCTAAACATTAATCGAACTGCCTTGAAAAAAAATTGCTGTGTTATTTCTGATAAAGTCAATATCACAATTTTTAGATAACTAAAGCTCAAAGATCGTTTAAGCTTTTCTCAATTAGGGAGCAATTTCATTTAATTTAAAAGAGAATTTCTAATACTTTAAATACAAAGTGAAAGTACAACAGTTTTTATTTTGATTAAAATTAGCGTGTTCTATCTGAGCGTGACATTAATATAGCAGCTGTAACATTGGCTGTAACATTTGAAGCTGTAATAAACATGTCAACAATTAAATCTACAGCTATCAGTATACCTATGCCTTCGATTGGTAGACCCAAAGAGGAATAGATAGGTGCCATGATTAGTAATCCTCCACTTGGAATACCCGGTGAATAAAAACTTAAGAGCCCAATAGCTAAAGCCACAATAACGAGTTGAATAATACTCAAATCTATGCCGTAAAGCATGGCAATAAAGTAGGTTCCTGTGGTTCTTGCAATGGGTGAGGCAAACTTCAGCATAGTCACTGCAAAAGGTAAAACAACGCCTGAAGTTTTTGATGATACTCCTAATTTTTCTGTTGCATCAATAGTTGCGGGTAATGATGCCAAAGATGAACGGGTACTAAAGCCAATGATTTGAACAGGGATTAATGTACGAACAAAAAATTTAAAAGGTACTCTGCCTACAATAGTTGCAATGGGATAAAGCAGTAAAGTCATGATAACAATGAGCAAACATGCAATACCGATAAATGAACCTAGTAAAGTAATGGCTGAAACACCTAATGTAGCAGCCAATGGAAATACCAGCGCAAAAATTCCTATTGGAGCTACGAGCATTATCCAATTGATCAGAACAAACAAGGCTTGTTTTAAAGCTTCGAAAAAGCCAACAAATTGTAATCTTTTTTCTGATTCTATTTTTAGCAATGCCATCGATAGTAAGGCAGTGAATATCATTAAAGGTAAAGTAGCACTATCAGCAGCAGCACGAATGGGATTAGATGGAATTAAGTTGATAAACCATGAACTAAAAGCAGGTAATTCAGTTGATGCAACAGAAGCTGTAGCAGATGAAGCTAACAAGCCTTGACTGGCTTGTGGATCTAACGATAAAAAAGAGAGAAACGATGGAGCCAATAAGAAAGTATAAAAACTACTGATAACTATCATAAAAACAAATAAGCCAATGGTTTTACCGCTCAGTTTAGCCACCTGATTTGTTTTATTATTGTGACCTGCAATAGAGGTAATCAGCAGAGATACTAATAAGGGAATAACTACCATACGAATTGCATTAACCCACAATTTTCCAATGGGTTCTATAATGTTGGGAAGTGAAGAAATTAATGCAGTAACATGAAAATAGTGACCTGAAGCCAATACGCCACAAATTAATCCCAACATTAATCCTATTAAAATACGTATGGGTAAAGTCATAAGTTATATTATTTATTATTGAATTTAGATTTAAGCAAAAAAAAAATTAGAATACAATTAATGCCAAAAGATAAGACTAGAATTCATGATTAGTGAGAGTTTTGCTTAACTAAACAATACTCACTTAGAGCAATATTTTTGCAATTTCTGGATATTTTAGTTTGAAATTTTGTTTAAACAACTCAGCAGTTTCTAGGGTCCAATGTCCATAATCAGAAGTTAAAATTCCACCATCTGGAAAAATAATAGGGCAA
>JBGCFT010000025.1:0-11937 GCA_045107085.1 Marinicellaceae bacterium
AATCCAACTCAATTCCCAGAAAAAACATTTTTTCTTAATGGTCCAGTAGGAAAAATTGAATGTCTTGCTGGGTATCCAGTGAACAAAGAAGATGACAGAAAAGCTGTCGGTCTCATCTGCCACCCTCATCCTCTATTTGGTGGAACCATGAACAATAAAGTAGTGCATATGATCGAGAAAGCATACCGCGAACTGGGTTTACATACGATTCGATTTAATTTTCGAGGAGTAGGAGGAACCCAAGGAGAATTTGATGAAGGCATAGGAGAATCAGAGGATCTCATTTGTATTTTCGAATGGGCGAAAGAAATTTTTCCAGATCATGAATTTTGGTTAGCTGGTTTCTCATTTGGTTCCTACGCTGCATTGAGAGCATGCGAACAAATCAAACCCAAACAATTCTTAACCGTTGCTCCACCAGTTGAAAGATATGACTATGCAGAGCTCCCTATTCCTGATTGTCCTTGGTTGGTTATACAAGGTGAAGTGGATGATGTTGTCACACCTAAATCAGTTTATGATTATGTCAATAATACGGACCCTAGTCCGCAATTAATTTCATTCAAAGCTGGACATTTTTTCCACAGAAGATTAACAGACCTCAAAGGCGCAATAATCAATGGAATATTACGTCAACTTCCTGAAAACGAGCCTGAAAATCAAGAGTAATGAGCCCGTTACAAGTTTATCAAGACAAACTGTCAAAAGGCATCATTAAACAAGACATTCTCCAAAATGAGGTGATTCTTGGTTTTGAAGATGTTTATCAAAACATTCAGAAAAAAAATAAATTTTGGTTTTTTAAATCAAAAAAATCATTTAAAGGTCTGTATATTTATGGGTCAGTGGGCAGAGGAAAAACATTTTTAATGGATTTATTTGTTGATTGTGTCAACGATACAATCATCAGAAGACAACACTTTCATGAGTTTATGCTGTGGTTTCATCAGCAACTAAGAACCATCAAAAACAAACAAAACCCCATAGATTTAGTGATTAAACAATTATCAGAAGTTATATCCGTCTTATGTTTAGATGAATTTTTAGTCCATGATATTACAGATGCGATGCTTTTGGCAGGAATGCTCAAGGCCTTTGAAAAATATAATATCAGCTTGATTACCACATCGAATGTCAAACCAGTTGATTTATATATTGGTGGATTACAAAGAAAAAAATTCTTACCTGCCATAGATTGGATGCAGCAGAACATGGACATAATTCAATTAGATGGTCATTACGATTATAGGAGTAATCATTTAGACACATCAAAAACATGGTTTTATCCTATCAGTCAAGCTAATCAAGACAAATTTGAAAAGATTTTTTCACAATTAGTAGCATCAGACAATTTACACTTGGCACCAATAACCATAAATAAAAGACAACTCAATACCATTAAAAGTAGTCAAGACCACATCATGTTTGAGTTCGATACACTGTGTAAACAACCCAGAAATGCCAATGATTTCATAAAAATCAGCCAACAATTTAAATCAGTTTTTATGGTTATCAACCAAGCCATTGAAATCGATGACCGCAATACGGCCAGACGATTTATCACACTTATTGATGTACTTTATGATGCAGGCACTGCATTATATGTTCTCTCTGAAGTGGATTTTAAACAGCTATACATGGGTGAAGAATTGGCTTTCGAAATGCAAAGAACTGTTTCTCGATTAACCCAGATGCAATCAATCAACCCAGCGATTCAATCGCATTAATTCAACATTATATTTATGATATAATCGTTTTCTTTTACAATCATTATCTATGTCTAACTTACCCAAAAAAGTCAAAATCGTTGAAGTTTCGCCACGCGATGGACTTCAAAATGAAAAACAAAAAATAGATTTAGAGACCAAAATTAAATTAATTCACCTGCTTGAAAACGCAGGTGTAAAAAATATTGAAATGACTGGTTTTGTGAGTCCAAAATGGGTTCCTCAATTGGCTGACTCTGTAGAACTTTGTCATCGCCTAAAAAGAAAACCCACAGTTAACTATTCTGCCCTCACCCCTAATCTGAAAGGCATGGAAAAAGCTTTGTCTTGTGGCATTAAGGAAGTCGCTGTTTTTACTGCAGCCAGTGAAAGTTTTACCAAAAAAAATATCAATTGTAGTATTGCAGAATCCTTACAACGCTTTGAACCTGTTATAGCGTTAGCTCATCAGAATAATATTAAAGTACGAGGCTATGTTTCCTGTGTGCTGGGTTGTCCATACGAAGGAGAAATTAAAACAGAAAAGGTTGCACAAGTGACAGAAAAATTATTTGACTTAGGTTGTTATGAAGTGTCATTAGGCGACACAATCGGCACTGGCACTCCTTTAAAAGCCCAACACATGTTAAAAGCATGCATGCAGATTGCCCCGATTGAAAAACTAGCCTTGCACTTTCATAATACTTACGGTCAAGCTCTGGCAAATATATTTGCCTGTTTGCAATTAGGTGCAAACATCATCGATTCTTCAGTTGCTGGACTTGGTGGATGTCCTTATGCCAAAGGCGCCAGTGGTAATGTGGCCACCGAAGATGTTATTTATATGCTCAATGGTATGAATATAGACTCTGGCATCAATTTAGAGCAATTGATTGAAACCGGCACATGGATTAGTCGTAAACTCAATAAAATCAATGCTTCTCAGGTTGGAAAAGCCTATAATTAATAGAAATTACCTTGAGCCATCGGTCATAACAATTGGAATTTAAAATAATGAAAATAAGTTATCTTGTCATCATATTTATCTCAGTCTTTACAATTGTAACCATTGAATTAGATAAAAATACTCCTTCAATGCAAGTCTTATCTGATCAGATACAAGACAAAGAACCCAAACAATATGACAAACCTGATAAAGCTGCTCAATGGTTAATGGAATTAAGGCAAACGCTAGATTATAACAAAACACCCTCTCAATTAAATAACCAATTTAAAAGTGAAATTGAAGCCGATGAATATTTAAAAAAATCCAGCACAGCTAAAAATTTGGGTGTTGATAACGCCATATCAAAACTAAAATTTGAAAACATTGGACCCAGTAATTTTGGTGGCCGTATTCGGGGATTTGTTATTAAAACAGATGATTCTTCTCAATTATTAGCTGGAGGAGTGTCTGGTGGTGTTTTTAAATCAGACAATAAAGGCCAATGATGGTGTCATCTTAGAGCTCCGAGAAAAAGGCGGATCTTGGATAGATATAGGAAACTTAAGCTCAGTACCATATGACGGCCAATTATTTAATGATAACTCAGCACAAGGCCGTTTTGCTTGGTCAGGAGCGCAAAATTTCTGGCGAGATAGCTCTGTTAATCTGGAAGAAAAATTCAAAGGTAAAACCATACAATTTAGATTTAGAATGATATCTAATGGCAATACAGGAGGCCAAGGTTTTTGGGTCGATGACATCAAACTTTCTCATGCAATTCGTTATAGTCAACCCACATGTGATGAAAATGTTAGCACAGGTGGTAAAGTTCCATTCAGTGGACTGTGGTTTGATCGCAGTAAAAATGGTCACGGATTTGCCATTGAGCCTGTTGGCATGAATAATTTATATTTTATTATTTTCTATACTTATGATGATCAAGGAAATCCTGAATGGTTTACTTCTGTCACAACATTAGAAAATGGAATTCTTAATGCTGATTTTGAAAGTGGCACTCTAGAAAAATTCATATACGATTATTCAATTGATCCTTCGATTCAACTGCCTTCAATAAGAGACCCATCAATAGTAGATGGAAGGTTATCCATTGATTTCAATTCAATAAATGCATTATCAGAAAACGCATGTCAAGATGGTGTTAATGGCCGTGATGAAAGTGTAATCGCTCTTGCCAGATGGAAAATTAATGATCAACAAGGTGAATGGTGTATAGAGCCTATTATTAAAGAATCACAGAAACGTTTTCCAGATTTAAGTGGTACTTGGTACGCAGGTGATGATGCGGGTTGGGGTTTTTCTATTGCTCAATCACTGACACAATTAACATCCATTAATTATTACTATGACAATCAAGGGCTACCTAGATGGTCTATTGGAACAGCAGAAGGTTTTAAAGATAACTCTGATTTTATTTTACAACTCAATGAAGTCAACGGATATGGGAGAACACAATCACCAATTAACATCACCACTAATCCAGCAGGGTCTGTCATATTTAACCTAAAAAATGCACTTAATAATATTGGTATAGATGGCGAAGCTAAGGTTAATTTTAAATACCCTGAAGGGCAATGGACTAGAAAATCTATTCCAATTGCGGTCTTTACTCAACCGCATTAAAATCAGTGAGATGAAATTTATAAACTAAAATGATTTAATATGATTATTGAAAACTTTTAAAATCAACACTGGTTTTGTAAGTATCTATTGAGGTATATTAAAGACTTTTAAATGACTATGATGGCTTGTTTTTGAATGACTCCACTAAAAATAATCATTTTAATTATTCTGTTTGCATTATTAACTTCTGTAGGATATTTTCATCGAATAAATGTCCTTGAAGAAAAAATGACACAATGCTTGACTGAAACATTTAACACTTTAGATATTACAACATTAAATATTGAAGTTGAAAATCGTTCTGATGCACCCATTGTTTCTGGAAAAGTAACGCACAAACAAAAACAGGAATTAATCAATGTGATTAATAAAAGCTGTGGCATTGAAACGTTTATTGATAACATTGAAGGTTATAATGAAAATGATATAACAGAAGCCTACATTAATTTTGAACTGGATGGATTTAATCAAAAAGCAACAATCATCGGTCTAGTAAATAGTGCATTTGAGCACAAAGCCATTCTTACTAATTTCTCCCAAGCCATCAATCAACATTATGGAGAATGGACAATAGAACATGAAATACTTATATCCAAACTGGTACAGAAAAAAGAATTTGAAATTGATCTTACACTGGCATTATCTGCTCTTTCTTTGGTTAAAAAAACTGACTTGACACTCATAAACGACCGACTAATAATCAAAGGATTGGTCAGAAATAAAACTAAACTTGAAAGTACAATCAAGCAACTAAATGAACTTTTTCAAGAAGAAAAAATAATAGTTAATCAGCTGCAAGAGGTCATACTTGAACCAAATAAAATAAAGCCACTAGAATTAGAACCATTAAAATTACCTAAACTTCCTGAATTTGATCTAAGTGATAAGCCATGAACGTTATAGAAACAAGTTATGCAACAAACCTTTACATATGAGGCAAGTTCCCATCTAACAATCCCTGACGTAAAATCTTAATTTTTTCTAAAATAGCATTGTATTCTTGAGTGACATCTTCTTTAGAAAAGCTTAGTTGAACTAACTTTTGCTGATATTTTTTAACTTGAGCATTAACATTGACATTAATTATGGATTTTCTGTTACGGATATTCTGAGTTAGTGGGTTGCTCATTGAAGCCTCCAAAAGTGAGTGATGATTTATTCTAGAAAATTCTAAGAGTGGATTTTGTGAACTATTTCAACTTTTCAAAAAAACCACCTTTAACACACTCTAAACAAAAACAAAGTATTCGCAAAAGTTTGATCAAAATCATTTATCAAGAACCATTCACGTTATATAATTTAATCTCTTAAAAATAGAAAATATTATGAAAAAACTAATTTTATTATTGGCTATCACTCTTATATCAACTGGACATACAGCTAATCATCAAGAGACAAAACAAGAAGATGAGAATAAAGTTGTTGTCACAGAAGTGATAGATGGAGATAAAGTTTATGGCAACAAATGGCAATCTGAAGTGCAACAAAAAAACATAGAGACAGCCATTCAAGACCATAAAAATATAATAGACAAAGAGATGGTTTTTACTGGCAATATCACCAAAGTATGTCAAAACTCGGGTTGTTGGATGATGCTTGAAACCAATGGGGTTTTTGCACGTGTCGATTTTAATAACCACTCTTTTTTCATACCAAAAGACACGCAAGGAACAGCAGAAGTATTTGGTGTACTGCATTCAAAAACCATGTCTGAAGAAAAGAGAAAACATTTAGAGTCAGACGGGGCAGGAAAGCTTGAAGACAAAATCTTTGAAATTACTGCAACTTCCGTTAAAATTAATTCTTAAATATTTTATTAGAGACTTTTGCATAACTCTGGGACGATGAAAAAAAAGACTGAAAAAAGCTCCAATCAAGGAAAAAGATGAGTAGAGTTTTTAGCAAATTTTTTAGACGTTCCACGAGTTGTAGAAAGGTTTCTTTTATTGAATTAAAAATTAGTTCCTCTTTATAAGAGTTTATAGCTTAGTTGATTCATTTAATTTTAACCATACTGCTTGGTCCAATATTAATCATTCAAGGAATTTGGGTCAGAAGAAAAACCATTGTATTACCCGAGCCACAAGGTTGCAGAAGTGGAATCAAAGGCTCGGGAAAAAAGCTCAGCCTTCTGATCATAGGCGATTCGGCAGCTGCTGGTGTTGGGACTGAGCATCAGGATTATGCTTTGTCAGGCCAATTGGTTTCAATACTATCAAAGAATTTTTGTGTTAATTGGGAGTTAAAGGCTCAAACGGGTCATAAGACTCAAGACACAATTAATCAAATAAAACAAGTAGACAGAAAAAATATCGACATAATCATTACCTCTTTGGGTGTAAATGATGTCACTGCTAATTTGAGCCTGACTCAATGGCTTAATAATCAAAATCAATTGTTCAACTTATGTCGTCATAAATTTAAATTTAAAAAGATGATTGTCACAGCTTTGCCTCCCATGTCAAAATTTCCAGCTCTTCCACAGCCATTAAGATGGTATTTAGGGCGCCGATCAAGAGACTTTAATTTGGCATTAAAGCAACAAGTCTCACTGTCTGATGCGGCTTATTTTCTTTCTTTAGATATGCCTGATGATAAAAATCTTATGGCAAGTGATGGTTTTCATCCAGGAGAAAAAGTCTACAAATACTGGGCTAAACATGTGGCTGATGTTATTAATCAAATTCACAATGCACAAGATTAAAAGCAAGTAATTGATTGATTGAACGGTATTAATCCTGACCGAAAACTGATATGATTACGTTTTGTATACTACTCTTATATCTAACATAATTCATGTCAAAACCAAATATTCTTGTCGATAGTTTTAATCTCGGCTTACAACATGGCTCTGGAATAAAAACTTACGGTGTCACCTTATTAGATGCTTACCAAAAGTTAGGTTATGAAGTAGGCGTTTTTTCTGACAACAAGTTTATTAGCGGCAAAAATCCAATTTTAGATGAGGTGATGTTTTTTGACCAACAATTTCATTTACCAAAAATGCGCTTTAATACAAAAATTTGGAATGGAATCAGAGATGTTTCACAACTGTGGAAATCAAAACCAGTTTCTAGTTTTCCACTCAATGTTACCAGTCCAAATATTAATAATTATTTATCTAAAGCCGCTGCAGAAAAAAAGTACTCCTATATCTGTAACGCTTATGATGCTTTTCACTCAGCTAACCGTTTTTATTCTGTTTTTAAAAAACCCGTTACTTTTAAAGTTAAGAAAAAACCTGATATTTGGCACATGACTACTCCTTTACCCATCAAAATTAAAGGCTGTAAAACTGTTATTACTGTGCATGATTTAATCCCTTTGAAAGTACCGTTTACCACTTTAGATATAAAAAACAATTTTTACTATTTATTTAAGTGGGCTTGTCAATCCGCTGACTTAATTTTATCTGTTTCTGAACAAACCAAAAAAGACATTATAGATATTTATAATGTGCCGGAAGAAAAAATTCAAGTCACATGGCAATCAGTAAAACCCATAGAACAATTAAATAAAGAAGACAAAGAATTTGATGCAAAATATTTATCCGGGAATAAAATTACAAAGCAAAAGTATGTGCTTTTTGTTGGCAATATAGAACCCAAGAAAAATATCAAGTCACTTATTACGGCCATGTCCTTTGTTGACCCATCTGTCAAACTGGTCATAGTAGGAAAAAAAGCCTGGTTATGGGAAGACCAACTCAAGGGAATAAAAAAATACCTGGATAAAAAAAGGGTGGTTTTTATGGACTTTATTGATGATGATGAATTAGCAGTTTTGTACAGAAACGCCTCTTGTCTTGTTTTTCCCTCACTTTATGAAGGGTTTGGATTACCCGTTTTAGAAGCCATGCAATATAACTGTCCAGTTATTTGTTCAGGCATTACTTCTTTGCCAGAGGTAGCTGGTGATGCCGCATTGTATATTGACCCCTATGATTACAAAGACATCAGAAATAAAATATCGGCTATTTTAAACGATACGAATTTGCGGACAAGCTTGATTGAGAAAGGCCAAAAACGCGTTGAGTTCTTTAGTCCTGAGAATTATGCAAAAAGACTAGAAAAAGCTTACTCTAAAGTATTGTAAGGACACTTCATTGTTAACTTTCCTGAAAAAATTATGGAATAAAAAAAGAAAGAATGGATATTATTTCATACATATCCCCAAAACTGCTGGCACCAGTTTTATTAACTTATTGGATGGCTGTGTTAATGAAGCTGAAATATTTCCAGTGCAATTATGGCATCAAGTGAATTCTGAAATTATTCGTAAAAAAAAGAAGTTTCGATTACTCAGAGGACATTTTGGCGGTGGTTCATACCAACTTCTATGTGACAATAACCCACACAGATTAACCATTTTGCGTCACCCTCAAAGTTTATCAGTTTCTACTTATCATTTTATCAAAAGGGAAAAAAACACCGCAGTTCATGATTTAGTAACCAATAAAAATTTAACGCTAAAAGAGTTTTTAGAAGAACCTTTAACTGCTTTAAAAGTCAATAATCGCATGGTAAGGCACTTGTCATTTGATTTACAAGAAGATCCAGAAGCCCAAGAGCTTTTTCTTTCAGCCCAAAGCATTAATGTTGTTAAAAAATGGATAAAGAGTCCAAAAAAAATCAATTCAAAACAACGGTATGAAAGGGCAATTAACGCTTTAAATGCCTGTTCTTGGTTTGGTATTCAAGAAAATTTTGATCAATCAATGCAGCTATTTTCCTACACATTTAACCGACCACCCTTTGGTAAGAGTCCTTATTTAAATGCCCACAAACCAAATCAAAAAATAGATAAATATTGCCAAGATTTAATTTTAAAACAGAATGAATATGATATGCAATTGTATCAATATGCAACCAATCTATTTCAGCAAAGACACCAAGAAATGTGTCATAAATTACAACAAAAATTTATGTACCAAGAATTAAGTCTTGATGAAATGATTGATAAAAATTACCAACAATCCCATACAGAAAATTTAAAATCAGATCATGACTACCATTTTGGAATGGAATTATTAGGCAGTGGGTGGCACAGAAGAGAGCTCACTCTGCCAGAAAATACTTTTTTTAGGTGGACAAATAACAGAAAAGCATTTATTGATTTTTGGGTTACGCCAAACAATTATACATTAGAAATTCGTGTCATAAACGCAGTCACTGAAAAACATTTAAATGCATTAGAATTGCACATAAATGACAAACCAGTACCTTACACCTATGATACCAATAACGGCGTTGTGAGAATCATACAGGCTGAAATTTCTCACACTATAATAAAAAACAACCTCATCAGAATAGAATTTAATCAGCCAGAAACCTTGAAGCATCAAGATGAATTTGACAGTGACGATACAAGATACTTGGGAATTGCCGTCAATTGGATTAAAATACAAAAATGTCAAAAATAATATTTATATCAGGTCGATTTCGTTCAGGAACTTCTTTATTGTGGAATATATTTAATCAGCTGCCGCAGTATTGTGCCTATTATGAACCGTTGCATCCTAATTTATTAAGCCACATCAAACATGTAAAACCCAAGAGCGATCATTTAGGGATTGATGATTATTGGGGCAGCTATACTGAACTTACAGAGTTGAAAAAGTTTTATTCGACTGAATTTGGGCAACACCGTCTGTACTTAGAAAAGCACGACCAATGGAAATCTTTAAAAGAATATATCAATTATCTTATATCTAGTGCAGGTGAAAAAACGCCTGTTTTACAGTTTAATCGCACAGACCTAAGATTAAGTTGGCTAAAAAATAATTTCCCACAAGCAACAATCATTCACATTAAACGCCAAGCTTATCCCTTGTGGAAATCATCAAGAAAACACCTCAATACTGATGACCACAGAGAAGATGAAAGTCATCCGGATGCTTATGATTTATTGCAATGGTCTGCAGATTTAGCCGTGGATTTCCCAATGCTTCAAGCTCAACCCGATAGAAGCAGTTATTTTAGACATTATTTTATTTGGAAACTTTCTAATCAATTGGCAAACGAGCATGCCGATTTACACTTAAGTTTAGAGAAAGACTTTTTTGAGTCAAACCTTGGTATAAAAGCACTGGCCAATAAATTCAGATGGGACAAGACACAAATTGATTTAATTAAAAATATCATTCAAAAACCCGAATCTGAAACAGAGTCCTTATTGAAATCAGATGATACAAACAGCATTGAAAAAGCTATCGATAATACATTTAAACAGTTGGGCTTAACAAAGCTCTTTCCCTCTTCTCCATTGGCTGAAATTAAGCTTGAATGTCACAATCATTGGAAAAAGTATCCCGTTAATCCACATGCTGTGACACAAGAACTTTTGAATGCATTACGTTATCAAAAGGATGAACTCACTGCTTTAGTCAATTGATACAAATATTATTCTTTATTGAATACTAGCAAATTTACTTTTGTAAAAAGTAGTTATAGATGGCTTTGGTTTTTCCTTTTAAGAATTCCGCAGTAATTTTCGCTGCTTTTTTTGGAGGCAATTCTTTTGCTAATAACGTCATTAATTGTTTTTGTTGATCAGTCACATCATTTTTTTCAATCACCTGGCTACCAGAAATAGCGATAACAAACTCGCCTTTTTGTTGATTTGAGTCAGATTCAATAAAATGTTTTATTTCAGATACTGTTCCCAGTTTTATGGTTTCAAAGGTTTTAGTTAATTCTCTGCCTACACTTATTTTTCTATCCTCACCTAAAATTTCTAGCATGTCTTGTAAACACTTAAGGATTCTATGTGTTGATTCATAAATAATGGTAGTTGAGGTGTTTTCAGCAATCAGTTGAAGTTGTTGCTGTCTCTGTTGGGTTTTTGCTGATAAAAAACCTTGAAACTGAAATGAAATGGTAGGCAATCCACTACAACTAAGCAAAGCAATAATCGCACAGGCTCCAACAATTGGAACCACTTTAATGTCTTCTTGATGGGCTTTATTGACCAAAGGGTAACCTGGGTCACTTATCAGTGGCGTACCCGCATCAGAAATAAGTGCAATATCATTTCCTTGCAATAACAAATCAATAAATTTATTGGATGATTCATTTTCATTGTGTTGGTGAAAACTCATCAGCCGATTTTTTATACCATAGTTAGCCAATAGCCTTCCAGAATGTCTTGTATCTTCACAAGCAATTAAGTCAACTTCAGTTAAAGTTTTAATTGCTCGTTCAGTTATGTCATCTAAATTGCCAATTGGTGTCGCAACAATATATAATATCCCAGACTTTTCGCTTTTTGGATTCATACTCTTTTTATTATGAAAAATTTATTAATACTCGTTATCATTTTACTGCTATCAGCCTGCGGTGACCAAACTATTCGTCAAGATAAGCCGCAATACTCAGGATTGCAGCAAGCTGAACAATATTTTGATGGGCAAATGTACAATAAAGCTGCCAGAGCCTATGAGCATCTTTTCATGAATTACAAAGAAGATATATTTGCGTTAAAAGCAGCAGACAGTTGGATGCGAATAAAACAATTTCAAAATGCACAAAACCTCATAGACTCAATTAAAATATCGCAAAACACCTTGTATTTATTAATTCAATCGGAATTATACGTTAACGCACAAAAAAGTGATGCAGCTTTGAGGACTTTCAACCAAATACC